>NZ_JANHZQ010000024.1:0-73543 GCF_041414725.1 Alteromonas sp. DY56-G5
CTTAAATACAAAACGCCCGATGAAATACATCGGGCGTTTTAACCGAAATAAGTGTCAACCTATTTCAGGACTAGTCAACAGCCAAGGTTTCAGATCTCGCAGTCTAATCTGATCTACGTTTAACCAAAGGGTATACCTTGAAAGTGGGTGATATTTGAGCGGTTAAAACAAATCTCGCTATCCTTTCTACTAGATTTTTGAGTTTAGTATTGCCATTCGAGGCAAAATCGATAATGGTTATACTAAGGTCAACAGGCCCTAGAGCAGGGAAGGTAAGGTTAAGGAATTAACGCACTTTAATAAGTTTCGATTGAACTTTGCTCTTGCATCCCCATATAAAAATGACATTTCAAACTAATTGAGAACAAGTATGACAGTTGAGCGTGAAAATCGCATTGAAATTCCTGTGCTTGCCTTGCGGGACGTGGTTGTTTACCCGCATATGGTCATACCCCTATTTGTTGGGCGTGAGAAATCAATTCGTTGTCTAGAAGCGGCAATGGATAATGACAAACAAATTTTTCTAGTAGCACAAAAAGACGCTGGCGTAGATGAGCCTGAAGCGGACGACATCTATACCGTCGGTACTATTGCTACTATCCTACAACTTCTAAAGCTACCCGACGGTACGGTTAAAGTGCTGGTAGAAGGTAGTGTACGCGGTGAAATTGAAAGCTATAAGCAATCAGAGCCGTTCTTTGTTGCTAATGTAGACAAACTAACTGATGAAGAGATTGATGAGAGCGAACAAGAAGTGCTTATTCGCTCTGCCGTTTCTCAGTTTGAAGGCTACGTAAAGTTAAACAAAAAAATTCCACCAGAAGTACTGACATCACTAAATGGCATTGAAGATGCGCCTCGTTTAGCCGACACCATGGCTGCACATATGCCTCTTAAGCTTACTGAAAAGCAAAAAGTGTTAGAGATGCAGGGCGTCAATGAGCGTCTTGAATATCTGATGGCGCTGATGGAAGGCGAAATTGATTTGCTGCAGGTCGAAAAGAAAATTCGTACCCGCGTTAAAAAGCAAATGGAAAAGAGCCAGCGCGAGTACTATTTGAACGAGCAGATGAAGGCTATTCAGAAAGAGTTGGGTGAACTGGATGACGCACCTGATGAATTTGAAGCGTTATCTAAAAAGATAGCCGACGCTAAAATGCCTAAAGAAGCGGAAGATAAAGCGAAAGCTGAACTTCAAAAGCTTAAGATGATGTCACCAATGTCTGCAGAAGCTACCGTGCTTCGAAGTTACATTGAATGGCTGACTAACGTGCCGTGGAACAAGCGCTCGCCAGTGAAGAAAGATCTTTCCCGCGCAGAAGGTGTGCTTAACGAAGATCACTACGGCCTTGAGAAAGTGAAAGAGCGCATTCTTGAGTATTTAGCCGTTCAGCAGCGTGTTAAGAAGCTAAAAGGCCCAATTCTGTGTCTTGTTGGTCCTCCAGGTGTAGGTAAAACCTCATTAGGCCAGTCGATAGCTAAAGCGACAGGTCGCAAATATGTACGTATGGCACTAGGTGGCGTGCGTGACGAAGCTGAAATTCGTGGTCACCGTCGTACTTACATTGGTTCATTACCAGGTAAGCTAGTTCAAAAAATGGCGAAAGTAGGGGTTAAAAACCCGCTCTTCCTACTTGATGAAATCGATAAGATGTCATCAGATATGCGAGGCGACCCTGCGTCAGCGCTGCTTGAAGTACTAGATCCAGAGCAAAACAATAGCTTTAGTGATCATTATCTGGAAGTCGACTACGACCTGTCAGACGTTATGTTCGTAGCCACCTCTAACAGCATGAATATTCCAGGCCCATTACTTGACCGTATGGAAGTGATTCGTCTATCTGGCTACACAGAAGATGAAAAACTCAACATTGCAAAGAACCATTTAATTGGTAAGCAAATGGAACGCAATGGGCTTAAAGCGAAGGAGTTGGAAATTACCGATTCTGCCGTTATCGGTATGATTCGATACTATACCCGTGAAGCCGGGGTTCGTAGCTTAGAGCGCGAAGTGTCGAAAGTATGCCGTAAAGCCGTGAAAGATATTTTGCTTAAGAAAAGCAAAGACAAAGTAGTAGTAACACAGGATAACCTTAAGGACTATCTTGGCGTTCAACGCTTTGACTACGGTAAAGCGGACAAAGACAATCAAATTGGCCAAGTTACAGGACTTGCTTGGACGCAGGTAGGTGGTGACTTACTGACCATTGAAACAACGTCGGTTCCGGGCAAAGGCAAAATGACATCAACGGGTTCGTTAGGTGATGTCATGCAAGAGTCTATTAAGGCTGCTATGACGGTGGTAAGAAGTCGTGCAGAAAAGCTTCGCATAAACGATGACTTCTACGAGAAACGTGATATTCACGTGCACGTACCTGAAGGTGCTACGCCGAAAGATGGCCCTAGCGCAGGTATTGCTATGTGCACTGCACTTGTCTCGTCACTTACGGGTAACCCTGTGAAGTGCGATGTAGCCATGACCGGTGAAATCACCCTACGTGGTGAGGTGCTTGCTATTGGTGGACTTAAAGAAAAACTATTAGCTGCGCATCGAGGCGGTATTAAAACTGTCGTTATTCCAAAAGATAACGAGCGTGATTTGGAAGAAATTCCAGACAACGTGAAGAAAGATTTATCAATCCATCCGGTTAAGTGGATTGATGAAGTTCTTGATATTGCACTGCAGGAACCTGTAGAAAGCGTCAAGGTGGTTAAAAAATAACTTAATCGACGGGCTACAATCCTTTGTTTTTAAAGGCGTGTAGCCGTTTTTTTGCTATAAAATTGCAATAATTGAACAAAAAATGCGCATTGAGCGAAAGAAAACCTGATTTTTTTAAAATTAGGGCTTTCAAGTCGCAAAAGTTGTGTTACCTTTAAGTGGTATTCGCTTGAAGCCTTGCCACAAAAGGGATTGCAGCGATTCATTAATAAAGTTAATTATTTGTGACTGAAGCTTGATGTTAACAATCAAGCTTGCTATAACGTTCAAGCAAAATCGTTTTGGACAAACAGTATAATAACAATCGAAGGGGATCATAATTGTGAACAAGTCTCAACTTATCGACCAAATCGCTGCTGGTGCAGACATTTCTAAAGCAGCTGCTGGCCGCGCTCTTGACGCATTCACTGACTCAGTAACTGCGGCGCTTAAAGACGGCGACCAAGTTGCACTAGTAGGCTTTGGTACTTTCTCAGTTCGCGAACGTTCAGCTCGCAGTGGCCGCAACCCACAAACTGGTGAGACTATTCAGATTTCAGCAGCGAAAGTTCCATCTTTCAAAGCTGGTAAAGCACTGAAAGACGCTTGTAACTAAGCACAAAAATTATAGAAAAAGGCGATGGCTAGTCCATCGCCTTTTTTATTTCTAAAACAAAGAATTCAATATTGGGGTCAGAGTAATGACTTTGACCCCAATATTTTAAGAGTAGAAATAACCCTACGAGGCTTGATGAGTTTTATACATGTCCTCGCAACGTTCGAACTTAACGAAAGACAGTACAAATAGTGTGTTTTGGTCGTTTATATTCGGCAGCATTGGGTTATAATCAGCGCTTATTTTATCTCGTACTCACGGATTTGTGATGGTTTGAGGTAACTGTAGTAAGCAACGGAGTTGAAGAACAATCATGCTAGAAAGAATCAGAGAAGGTTCTCAAGGCCCATGGGCGATGGCGATTATCGCGCTTATCGTTTTAAGTTTCGTATTCGCAGGTGTAGGTAGCTACCTAACATCATCAGGTACTACTGCAGTAGCTACTGTTAATGGCGAAGAAATTTCGGCACAAGAACTAGAGCGTGCATATCAGAATCAGCGTGCACAAATGGAGTCACAATACGGCGAAAGCATCGCACAGCTTTTCTCTAGTGAGCAATACCTCGCAGATTTCAGAAGAAATGTACTGGACAGACTTATTGCTGAAAAATTAATTCAGCAACAAGCGACGGACATGGGATTGCGCGTAAGTGATAAACAAATTCGCGAAACCATAACACAAATGCCTGAATTCCAGTTTGGTGGTCAGTTCGATAACGAACGTTTCCAAGCCATTCTTCGTCAAAACGGTTTTCAAGTAGCCGATTTCCGTGATTATCTGCGCGTTCAAATGACACAAAACCAGTTGGCTGCAGCGCTAACGAATTCTTCATTTGCGTTGGACGGTGAAGTACAGCAAGCGAATGCGCTACAGCGCCAAACTCGTGATGCGAAATACGTGCTAGTGAGCTCTGATGAATTTGCCGGCTCAATTGAAGTGACAGATGCGGATGTTGAAGCTTTTTATAATAACAACATCGCCTCTTTCGATACTGACGAGCAGGTTAAACTTGCTTACGTTAAGTTAAGTGTCGATGACTTGAAAGATCGCGTTTCGGTTGATGAAGAAGCGGTTCGCACGTACTACGAAAATAACCTGGGAAGCTACGGCAAAGAAGAAGAGCGCCGTGTTTCTCATATTCTTATCGAAGCGGGCGATGATGCCGATGCAGCGAAAGCAAAAGCAGAATCATTAAAAGCAGAACTCGACAACGGTGCAGACTTTGCGGCTCTTGCAGAAGCAAACTCTGATGACACATTCTCTGCCGAAAACGGTGGTGACTTAGACTTCATTACACCAGAAATGATGGACCCAGCGTTTGATGAAGCAGCTTTTGCTTTACAAAATGTTGGCGATGTATCCGACGTAGTTGAAACCGAGTTTGGTTTTCACATCATCAAGTTAACAGACTTAAAAGAAGCACAAGTTAAATCTTTCGATGAAGTAGCGGGTGAGATTCGCGATACGCTTCTTTATGACGCGGCTATGGAAAAGTACTTTGAGCTTCAAAATACGTTAGCTGAAATTGCGTTTGAAGTACCTGATACGCTAGAAGATGCAGCGAACGCGGTTGATTTGCCTGTGCAAGAGTCAGTGGTATTTAGTCGCAACACCGCACCTGCTGATCTAAGCTTCCCTGGTTTACTGGACGTTGCTTTCTCTTCTGAACTTATTGATGAAGGGCTTAATAGCGATATTATAGAACTAGACGACGAAACCGTTGTTGTTGCGCGTGTTATTGAGCATCAGCCTCAGCGTACTCAATCTCTTGAAGAAGTACGCGAAGGCATCGAAGCCTCTGTTAAGGCTGAAAAGTCAAAAGAAGCTGCAGAAGCTTGGGCGTTTGATATCGCACAAAAAGTGCGTGCTGGAGAAAGCGTTGAAAGCGAGCTAGCTGAAAAGTCTGTGTCTTGGGAGACAGCAGCTGCTGTTCCGAGAGCGGGCGGTACACTTGCACGTGCACTCGTTGACACGCTTTTCTCTCTTGCCCTTGAAGGCGAAGATAAAGTTGATGTTGCAACAACGGTAAACGGTGACGTTGCTGTTGTTATGCTTGAAAACGTTAACGCAGCACCAGAGCTTGAGAATGAGTTGGGTGAAAGCCTGAAGCAGCGCCTTGCTCAGGTACAAGGCCAGCGCGTTTATCAACAATATATTGATGCGCTTCGCGCAAATGCAGAAGTGACTATCTCACAGACGCTATAAGCACTGCTGCGTAAAAGCTGTCGCTGCGACTAGCAGTGACACCGGTAATTACTAAAAAGCCAGCCTCTTTCATAGATGCTGGCTTTTTTTATACAACACAGTGATTGGGTGTTTGTTTGAAGTGCGTTAGTTCGTTAAGAACAGCATCAGTGTATAAAATGCCGCAATAACACCAGATAACACGAATATGTACAGAAACCCTTGCTTGCCTTGCTCCAGAGTGTATTTGTTGGCTTGTAAATAGCCAAACCAGAGTAGTGACAAAATAAGGGGTATTAAAACAATGATTTTTAACACAGTAATGCCTTTCTTTAAGTTATGTTCTAGTTATAACAACGCGCGTTGATTTAGACAAATCTTAACGAGCCAGTCCTAGTCGCCAACTCACCCATTGTCGCCTTCCTTGTTATCACCCTTTATTATTTTTAGCTTCAGGTTACTTTGTCCGCTGTCATGGCATTGTCGTAAATCTGTTATTGCCGTGTCACTTTACATTTGTGTAATAGACTCACGTTTCATAAAGGTTTCTTATACATGTCAATTCAGCCTTTACCTTCCATAGCGCCAGCTCGCAGTATTTATTTTGCCGAAGTGCTTATGGCAAGAGCGTCGATTACCCCACAGGACGCTGGTTGCCAAAGTTACCTGATATACAAGCTCGAAAAACTCGGTTTCTTTTGTGAGAAATACACAATTAATGGAGTGAGCAACCTCATCGCGAGGTGGGGGCAGGGCCCGAATCACTTTGCATTTAGCGGCCATACTGATGTTGTGCCCCCAGGTCCTCTTGATAAGTGGAAGTCACCGCCTTTTAGTCCCGTAATTAGCAAAAATAAATTATATGGACGTGGTGCTGCCGATATGAAAACAGGCATCGCAGCCATGCTAGCGGCAACAGAGCGAACCATTGCCTCGTTAGATAAGGAAAAGGTCTCTTTCTGGTGGCTAATCACCAGTGATGAAGAAGGGGAGGCGGAGTGGGGCTCTAAATGGATAGCTGAGTATTTGGCATCTAAAAATGTCCAGCTTGATATGTGCCTAGTAGGTGAACCTTCTGCATCTGCATCAACCGGCGATACGATTAAGATTGGACGCAGAGGCTCACTTTCCGGCACTATCCATATTGCAGGAAAGCAAGGTCACGTGGCTTATCCAAAGACAGCGGTAAATGCTATCCACAAAGCGAGTAACGTGATTAATGCGCTAACACAGTACCCATTTGACGAGGGGAGTGATGATTTCCCTGGTACTTCGCTTCAAATAACACATATGGACACGGGAAGCTTCACTGATAACATAGTGCCTAGTGCTGTTCGTATAGAGTTTAATGTCAGATATTCGTGGCAGTTTAATCAAAACAGTTTATCGGTATTGCTGCGCAGTATTATCAATAGTATTGATACAGAAGCCGAAGTTAGCTTTTCAAGACCCTGTGAAGCTTACTTGAGCAAGCCTAACAGTAATGCGGAGCACTGCTTAATTGCCTGCGTAGAAAAAGCGATAAAGGGCGCTACAGGGCGTTACCCTGTTATCAGTACATCTGGTGGTACTTCTGACGGGCGTTTTTTTGCTAGTGAGCACACACAAGTAGTTGAAGTGGGTGTGCCAAACACCACCATTCACCAAATAAACGAACACATTCATGTGTCTGATTTGCTCACTCTTGAAGATATTTATACCGACATTCTTAAGTATGTTGGCGAGCGATAACGACTTCTGAAATTTTCAGTAAAGCGGAAGGCCGTAGAATGAGAAAGGGAGCGTTTGTCATATGCTCCCCCCTCGCTTAGGCTGTGGCTTTAAGCTGAATATCGGTTAGATAGCGTTTGCGCTTTTTCTCAGTAAGTGTTTGCATGTCAACCACCACCAGTCCGTCGATACAGTCGTTAAAATCTGGGTCGACATTAAAGCCTAAAAATGCCACCCCGCCGTCTTTAGCCACTTCAGAATACTGCTTATACAGCGTTGGTACGTTTACGCCCATGTTAGCCAGTAAATGCTTTAGCTGCGTAAATTCTGCCTTGTAATCGTTACCTGTAAATTGATGTAACGCGTCGTTCGCCACTTGATAAGGTCGCTTGCAGGTCGCTTCGCCAAACTTGGCAGGGAAGTACGTGGAATAGAATTGTACTAATAAATCTTTAGCGGGTTCAGGGTAGGCATTACTGAGTGACACCGCACCAAACAGATAGCGATACTTTGGGTAGCGGCTTAAAAATGCCCCGATACCAAACCACAAATAATCTAAACTACGCTTTCCCCAATAGCGAGGCTGGACAAAGCTTCGCCCTAGCTCTAAGCCTTCTTTGAAGAGTTTATCGTTGTCCTTACCGTAATTAAATAAGGTCGCAGAGTAGAGCCCGGTAGGGTGGTCTGGCGCTGTCAAAAGCTCAGCATCGCCAAAGCGGTAGGCACCCACAATTTCTAAATCGTTGTCATCCCAAAGTACAAGGTGATAATAGTGGGAGTCGTATTGATCGATGTCTCTACGCTTGTTGGTACCTTCGCCCACGGCTCGAAACGCCACTTCGCGCAGGCGGCCAATCTCTCGCATAATCGGTGAACAGCTTTTGTGTTGGTATAGGTAAATAGATTTTCCGTCGCCAGTTTCACCTAAATGTTCGCAGTCTCGCATAGCGCGGGCCAGTTCTTTTCTGTCTTCTGGCATGGCAATAGAAGCCTGGGTTTCAAATACGCCTTTCTTGTTACTGCCAATGCGATACAGATGGCGCTTAAACAGCTTTACCTGCTCTTTTAGCGGTATATTGGTTTGCTGGTACGCTTCAAATGGAATAAGTTCGCCAATGCGCATAGGTAAATGCTTCTTACGCTGTTTGAACATCTCTTTAACGAGCAGCGCGGTGGCTAATGGCTTGTATACCATGGACACGCCGTAAAAAAGCGGGCTATTTTTCGCGTCTATATAAACCGGCAATATCGGTGCTTTTGCTTGCTTTGCAATGCGTAAAAAACCTGTGTGCCATCTGGTGTCGCGAACACCTTGTGGGCGTAATCGAGACACTTCACCGGCAGGAAAAATCAATATGGCGCCGTCGCTGTTAAGGTGTTTTTGAATTGCCGATAAATGCTGTTTTGGTGTGCCTCCCTGCATATTGTTTACAGGTAACAGCATATCGTGAAGCGGTTCAATGGCCATAAGCATTTCATTGGCGACCACTTTCAAGTCGTGACGTACTTCACTAACCAGCTTTATAAGCGCAAGTGCGTCGAGTGAGCCAATCGGATGGTTAGCAATAATCACCACTCTACCTTCACTTGGAATGCGTTCTTTTTCTACATCGCGGGTGGAGTAGCTGATATTAAAATATTCCAGCACTTGCTCTACGAAATCGATATCTTCGTAATGCGGATAGGCTTCACCAAATTCAGTAATTTCACGTTCGTGAAGAAGGTGCCTTAAGACGAATGACAGCGACTTAAATAGAATGGGGTTATTTGCTACTTGAGGGTAATGCTTGTTCAGTACGTCGTTTACAGTAAACATAGAACCTGTTTCTCTTCCGGTTTTGGCGAACAATAGCAGGGCAATGTGACGCTTTTCACACAGTTTCATGGCAGTTATTTGACAGTGTTAAAAAGTTGTAACTATGACCTGTTAACCTATGATGTGGGGCACAGGTCAGCAGGCCCTAACCTTGATGGATGGGTTTGGAATTCACCTGTTGCTTGGTGAGTAGTAAAAGTCAGGGGCCGTTACAGCCCCATTTGTGTAATGCCAGCTATGCTGCTTCTGAGCGAGAGGTTTTGGTTGTAATTGGTGTTACGGTAGCTGACTCTAATGAATCAAGGTAATGAATAAGAGATAAATTACCGTTCACGTCTTCTGACAGTGCACTGCAGTTTTCTATCCAGTCCCCATCATTAATGTAGTGAATGCCGTTTTCAAAGCTGCTTTCAAAGCTGCTTTCAGGATGGTGAATATGGCCACACACTACACCGTCGAGTCCCATTTCATCGGCGCGCCTACAGCATGCTTCTCGATAACGAGCAATGGCTTCATTCGCACCCTTAATGTGCTTTTTAATATAGCCCGCAAGTGACCAGTATTCGCGCTTGCGCCAAGCGCGTAGGCGATTAAACTCTCTATTTAGAAAAAGCAAAAGGTCGTAACCTTTATCGCCAATCCACGCATGGAATTTGCCCATAGTCACATCGCCATCGAACTGATCGCCATGTAAGACTAAATAACGCTTTCCTTGTGCGGTGGTGTGTACCAACTCTCGCTCTATTTCTATATCACCGAAGGCCATACCAGAATAAGACTGAATTGGCTCATCATGGTTTCCGGGTAAGTACACCACACGCGTACCATCTTGGCTCATTTGCATGAATTTATGCATGACTTGATTGTGGGCCTTTGGCCAGCGAAATTGCTTGGTCATTTGCCACATATCAACAATATCACCCACCAAATAGAGGGTATCTACGGTTATGCTATCCAGAAAGGAAAGTAAGTATTCAGCTTTGCAGTCGCGATTACCCAAATGGATATCTGAAAGCCAAAGTGTTCGATAGTGTGTCTTTTTCATAGCGGTTTCCCAAAGCGATGCCTTGGATCGTCACTATAGGTTTGCAAATTGACACTACCGTGACGCTTGCTTGACCATTGTGTTACAGCAACACAAATACGCGCTATAACCCCAACTTACTCGCCACGTCTAAAAGCCTACCTCGCATCCATACATTCACTAAGTCTTCATCGGCGTGTTTGTGCCAGTACATGTGTACGGGGAGTGGGGGGACGTCAAATGGAAGGGGCAGGATTTCGATATCGAATTTATTACTGAATTGTTGGGCGAATCGCGTTGGCATGGTCAGCAAAAGATCGCATTGGCTAACTACGTTAACGGCGGCAAAGTAGTGTTCACACTGCAATGCGATGTTGCGATGTAAATTGTGCTGAGCAAGGGCTAGATCTACCGTATCTAATTTAGAGTCTTTTAAAGATACAAGCGCATGCTGTGCAACTGAGTAGCTCTTGATACTCGGGTTATCTACGTAGCTATTGCTAGGCGCGCATACCACGACAAACGTTTCTTCGCAGATAAACTGTGAACGAATGTCACGGCTGGTGGGAACTAATGCGTCAATTACGATATCAAGCTCTTTAGCGGCTAACGCGGGAGCAAGCTCGGGCCAGGTAACCTGTCTGCTATTCACCGTGATATTGGGAGTATGTTTAACAAGCTGAGGAATAAGCACGGGAAAAAATATAGATTCTAAAATATCTCTTAAGCCAAGGTTCACCTGACGGGGTTTATCACTTATATCAAAGCCCACTTTACCTTTTAACGTACTTTCAAGGGTTTCTATTGATTTCACAACCGATGCAATAATGCCTTGGCAAAATGGGGTAGGCACGACTTGTCGTCCATGACGAATAAACAGCGGATCATCAAATTTCTCTCGCAGACGACCTAAGGCGTGACTCACCGCAGGCTGAGTGATATGCAGTGCGTTGGCGGCTTTCGTAATGCTGCCCTGATCGTAGACCGCGCGCAGCACAACAAACAAATTTAGGTCTAATTTTCCATGCATATCATTTATGGGTTTCCATAATAAGGCATCATTTTTATTTATTATCAAACAGGGTACACTGGCTTAAATGTTAATAAAAGGTTTCTTTTATAGAGGCTTCTTTTGTAAGGGGCGTGTGCATGCAGGCATCTGTACTTACCGAGGTGTTGTTACCTCTAGCGTTGGCATTTGTTATGTTTGGTATGGGGCTAACGCTAACCCTTGCAGACTTTGCCCGACTACTTAAAGCACCTAAAGCAGTAATAACGGGTTTTATAGGGCAAATTATATTGCTGCCTATGTTGGCGCTAGGACTGTGCTTTGTTTTTGGTCTACCCGATTATATTGCGGTTGGTGTCATGGTTTTAGCGGCATGCCCAGGCGGCACGACCAGTAATTTAATCAGCCACATTGCAAAAGCAAATCAGGCCCTTTTAGTAAGCTTAACCGCTATTTCTACCATCGCTCACGCTGGCCATTGAAATAGGCGTGCAAAACGCGGCGCTTGCAATGCTGATATGTATTACCTTTTTAGATGCACCTGATTACGCGATTGCACCTGGTGTATATGGCGTAGCAATGTACATCGGGCCCGCACTATTGGCCCTGTGGGCAAAACGAAAAATGCGTAACGAACAGCCATCAGTGCCACTGCAAAAGACGGAATCAGTTTGATTGGATTGATAAGGCGGTCAATTCGAGAGAATAGTGAAGTACTGATTAGCGCTCAACACAATAAAGCGCAACTAAACATAAACGCCGATACAAGAATAATGAAACAAGAACAGTTAGGAAACACATCATGCGCGTATTGATTACCGGTGGCGCTACCGGCTTAGGTCAGGCCATTGCCCTTAAGTGGGCGGAAAAGTGGGCAGGCAAAGACGAGGGGTTAGATATTTGCATTGCCGACATTAACCAAGAAAGAGGCGAAGAAACAGTAAATACGCTATTCGCCCAAGGTGCCAATGCGTTTTACATCCATTGCGATATAACCTCTGAAAATGATGTTCAAGCGTTAGCGAACACTTTGGAAACTCGCTGGGGCGGTGTTGATATCGTATTTAACAATGCGGGTGTTGCTTCTGGTGGCAGCCTTTTAGATGAGAGCATTGAGCAATGGCAGTGGGTGTTTGATATTAATGTGTTAGGCATGGTGAGAGTCAGTCGTGCCCTCTTACCTATAATGCGAGAGCAAGGCGGTGGCTATTTCATTAATATTGCATCGCAAGCAGGGCTAACGCCTATCCCTTACATGGGAAGTTATAACGCGGTTAAAGCCGCAGTTGTGTCGTTTTCTGAAACCATGAAGTTGGAATTAGCACCTGACAATATTGACGTTAGTGTAGTTTGTCCAAGCTTCTTCAAAACGAATTTAGATGAGTCGATGCGAAGCAGCAACCCAGCGTCGCACAAAATGCTCAATAAGTTCTTTGCCAAAGCAGACATGACGAAAGAAGACGTGGCTGAGTCCATATTTCAGCAAGTCGATAAAAAGCAGTTTCTTATTCTTACCCATAAACTGGGTAAACGCGCTTTCCTGTTAAAGAAGCTGCTGCCAACCCAGCGTTATATCAAAAATATGCTCAATCAAACGAAGATGATGAAGCGTGCAATGGAAAAGCAAATTTAAAGCAAATTTAAAGCAAAATTAGGTAAAACGGAAACGCGCTCACCTCTGTTTGTCGCCAAGCTATCTGAAGATAATTGTCGAGCTGCTTTTGTACAGGCACAAACAGAAGTATCTTCTAGCCAAAGATTGTGAGTTAGCACTTTGAATAGGCCCTTTGTAACAGAATTAAAAGAAGAATGAGAGATGCAACAACAGGTCGTAGATAAAGCCGACAGCGTGCGTGCGGGCGAAGAGCTAGACGTGAGCGCTGTACACAATTGGCTTAAGGGAAATATTAGTGCCTCCAGTCCATCATTGGAGGCCACGATACAAAGTAGCGATAACTTGCCTCAAGTCACCCAGTATTCTGGGGGCGCTTCTAATTGGACGTACTGCTTGGACTATCAAGGCAGTAAACAAAACCAGAGCGAAAAAACGTCGTTAATTTTGCGTCGCGCACCAGCAGGTACTAAAGCGAAAGGAGCTCACGATATGGGGCGGGAGTACCGGTTACAGCATGCGTTAAAGCCTGTTTATCGCTATGTGCCAGAGATGCTTGGACTTTGTGAAGACGAGAGCGTTATAGGCACAGAGTTTTACGTAATGGAGAAGTTTACCGGCGTGATACCACGTAAGAACTTACCCAAAGGCTTAAACACGTCTGAGCAGCAAACCAAACAGCTCTGCACTAATGTACTTGATAGCTTAATCGAGCTTCATAAAGTGGATTATAAGAAAGCGGGGCTTGAGCACTTAGGTAAAGGTGCTGGCTACATAGAACGCCAAATAAGCGGGTGGAGCGAACGCTATAGTAAAGCAAAAACCTGGAATGTCCCCTCGGGTAAAAAAATAATGCGCTGGCTAGAAAACCACATGCCCGCTAATGAACGCATTTGTATTACCCACAATGACTTCCGATTCGACAACGTGGTGTTAAAGCCAGATAACTATACGCAAATTATCGGTGTGTTGGACTGGGAACTGGCGACCTTAGGCGACCCGCTTATGGACTTGGGTAATACCTTGGCGTATTGGGTACAACCGGATGATGACTTTTTGGCCCAATCAACGCGCCGCCAGCCTACTCACTTACCCGGTATGCTAACTCGAAAGCAGGTGGTTGCGTACTACTGCAAAGAGATGGAAATAGATGTAGATGATTTTACCTTTTACGAGGTATACGGGCTTTTCCGTTTAGCCGGTATTGCCCAGCAAATCTACTATCGATATCACCACAAGCAAACCAATAATCCAGCGTTTAAAAACTTTTGGATCTTCATTCATTACTTAATGTGGCGTTGTAATAAGGCCATAAAAGCATCAGGAAAACGATAATGACAACAAGACGCAATATTCTGATCACAGGCGCAAGTTCAGGCCTAGGCAAGGGAATGGCGATTGAGTTTGCCAAACAGGGTTGTAACCTAGCCCTATGCGCAAGACGCTTTGAGAATTTAGAAAAATTGAAAGACGAATTGCATTCAATTAACCCAAACATTGATGTGTATATTCGCTCGCTGGATGTCAATGATCACGATGCGGTTTTTGAAGTATTCGACGCATTCAAAGCCGACATGGGAACCCTTGATAGAGTCATTGTAAACGCAGGCATGGGCAAGGGCGCGTCTATTGGCACTGGGTATTTCCACGCTAACAAGCAAACGGCGGTGACTAACTTTGTGTCGGCGCTAGCACAATGTGAAGCGGCAATGGCTATCTTTAGGGCACAAAATAGTGGTCATCTTGTGACGATTTCATCTATAAGCGCGGTGCGCGGGTTTAGACGCGCCATGACTGTATACGCGGCAACAAAAGCAGGGCTTACATCAATGACCGAAGGCATTCGAATGGATGTAATGAATACGCCAATTAACGTCACCTGTATTCACCCCGGTTTTATTCGCAGCGAAATAAACGAAAAAGTAGAGAAAGTACCGTTTATTGTTGATACCGATGTGGGCTGTCGTGCGATGGTCAATGCAATCAATAAAGAAAAAGCGAATGCGTTTGTGCCAAGCTGGCCTTGGGCCATCCTTCACTGGATCATGCGTATTGCACCGGCAAGCTCAATAAGAAAAATGAGCTGATAAGCGGATAGCTGGGATGTGAACACACCGCAAAGACTGTAACAGAGCTCGCCTAGAGGTGGGCTTTATGCCTTTAAGTCTAAATTTGAAATCAGTAACCCATGCTAATTAGCGTCGATTACAGATACAAAAAAAGCGCCGAAGGGCGCTTTTTTAACTACTAATCGTAAAGATTAACCTAGTGCTTTGATTTGTGCAGCTAGACGGCTCTTATGACGAGCAGCTTTGTTCTTGTGAATCAAGCCTTTAGTAGCCATTCTGTCAAGTACTGGAGTAGCAGCAGTAAGTGCAGCTTGTGCCGCTTCTTTGTCACCGCTTGCAATTGCAGCGATAACTTTCTTGATGCTTGTACGAGTCATTGAACGACGGCTAGCGTTGTGCTGACGACGCTTTTCGGCTTGGATTGCACGCTTCTTAGCAGACTTAATGTTAGCCAAGGTGTAACTCCCAAAATAAATTCATGTCAAAAACGAGGGTGCGGATTGTGCCTACCAAACGCCCAAATGTCAAACGATTTAAAACTTAAATCGTTCCGCGTTAAAACGCGCAAGCTATTGAACACAAAGTATGCTCAACACGTTGCACATTCTTTGCGACATTTCTCTGCGACATTTTTTGAAAGAGATTCGTAGTGATATTCTTTCAAGACATTTCAGCGATAGACATGCATAAACGACAGCACCCCATACCGGGCGCGGATTATAACAAGAAAGTTGTTAAAGATGCACAACTATTTTGAAGAAATCGTTTCGCCTGCGATAGCCTTTGGTTATTATGGCTCGCTTGCAACCTAGCGTTGCCGCTTTGCGGTTAGCAGACGCCTTTGACTATCTTTCAAATGGCTGATGCTATTCAGCCTATTCTTTACCTCTTATTGGAAGTGTGACGTGTCACGGAAGTTAATAAAATCTGGTCTTATCGTCAGTATTATGACCTTGGTCTCGCGAATATTAGGCTTGGTACGTGATGTTGTTGTTGCCAAGCTTATGGGCGATGGGGCAGCCGCTGACGTATTTTTCTTTGCTAACAAAATTCCTAATTTTCTTCGTCGTCTATTCGCTGAAGGCGCATTTGCGCAAGCGTTTATTCCGGTATTAACCGAAGTCCACGAGAATGACGATAAAAAGCAACTCAGAGAGTTCGTTGCAAAAGTCAGCGGTACATTAGGCGCTATTGTTTTTGTAGTTTCTATTTTAGGGGTAATAGCATCTCCTGTTTTGGCGGCTTTATTTGGTACAGGCTGGTTTGTGGCGTGGCTCGAAGGGGACGAGGCCGGAGATAAGTTTGTGCTCGCGTCGACCATGTTAAAAATTACCTTTCCTTATTTGGCGTTTATCTCTTTGACTGGGTTGGCAGGGGCGATACTCAATACGCTCAATAAGTTTGCGGTTGCTGCCTTTACCCCTGTTTTACTTAACGTATGCATTATTGCATGCGCAATATACTTAGCACCTACGCTTGAGCAACCCGCATACGCGCTAGCGTGGGGTGTGTTTATCGGCGGTATTGTACAGTTCTTGTTTCAACTACCGTTTTTGTTCAGGGCAGGGCTCTTGGTAAAGCCAAAGTGGGGCTGGCATGACGAAAACGTGGTAAAAGTACGCACCCTGATGATCCCTGCCTTATTCGGTGTGTCAGTAGGGCAAATCAATTTGTTGTTTGATACTTTCATCGCCAGCTTTTTAGTTACCGGTTCTATTAGCTGGTTATACTATTCAGACAGGCTGCTTGAATTTCCCCTAGGGTTGTTTGGTATTGCCATCGCAACAGTCATTTTACCTACGCTATCCCGAAACCATGTCAGTAATAACCCCAAAGCGTTTGCTGCGAATATCGATTGGGCGTTTCGCATGGTGTGTTTATTAGGCATACCTGCTGCAGTGGGACTTGGCGTGATGGCAAGGCCTATTCTGACCGTTATTTTTCAGCGCGGCGCGTTTACCGAAGAAACCGCCATTATGGCGTCTTACTCGCTTACCGCGTACTCGTTTGGCTTGCTCAGCTTTATGCTGGTAAAAATTCTCGCGCCAGGGTTTTACTCCCGCCAAGACACCAAGACGCCAGTGAAATTTGGTATTTGGTGTATGGTCGCAAACATGGTGTTTAACCTTATTTTAGCGATTCCGTTTGGTTATGTAGGGCTTGCTGTCGCTACCAGTATGTCAGCTACGCTTAACGCCGCTTTGCTTTATATAACACTGCATAGACAAGGTGTATTTGCGTTAAGCCGCACATCGGTTTTGTTTATTGCCCGTGTGGTTATTGCAAGTGCTGCCATGGGCGGGCTTATTTATTATCGCGATCAAGGCTTAGCTTTCTTTGAATTGTCTCTTTCCGCCCAAATGGTAGAGGTAGGAATAACCATTTCGCTGTCGGTTATATTGTTTGTGACCACCATGGTGGTGCTGGGCATGCGACCCAGACATTTCAGAAGCGGCGGCGATTAGTATTCAATAGATGCGAAATAGAGCATGGAGCCAGAATGGCCCGTGTGCTTGGTATTGTGCTCGCGGTCGGCTATAATCGCGAGCTTTGATTTTCTAGCAGTTAAAAGGTAGTGGCTAACAGTGGAATTTATCCGCGGGCTAAACAATGTAAAACCGCACCATAAAGGGTGTGTGCTCACTATTGGCAAGTTCGACGGCGTACACCGTGGTCATCAAGCTGTGTTGGCTAACGTGCTTGAAAAAGCGAAATCGCTATCACTTCCTGCCACCGTAATGGTGTTCGAACCTCAGCCTGAAGAAGTCTTTATGCCTGATAAAGCACCAGCGCGTATAAGCCCTCTTCGCGAAAAGTACGAGTTGCTGCGCCAACAAGGTGTCGACAGACTGCTTGCTGTGCGATTTAACGCGGAGTTTGCTAAGCAAAGTGCCGATACCTTCGTTCACGATTTATTGGTGGACAAACTGGGTGTTAAATTTCTTGTTGTTGGCGACGATTTCCGTTTTGGCAATGGCCGCAAAGGGGATTTCGAAATGCTCGAGGCGGCAGGTCGCCAATACGGTTTCGAAGTAGTAAGCACCCACAGTTTTACCATGCATGCCCATCGAATAAGCTCTACCGCGGTGCGAGAAGCGTTGGCTGACAGCGACTTCGGTTTGTCTACCGAAATGCTAGGGCGCCCGTTTGCTATTCACGGTAGGGTGGTTCACGGCGAGAAAAAAGGTCGCACCATTGGTTTTCCCACCGCGAATGTCATGCTAAAACGCCAAAAAACGCCAATTCACGGCGTGTTCGCAGTTCGTGTCGACGTAGATGGAAAACACTATAACGGCGTTGCGAACATTGGTACCCGTCCTACTGTTAACGGGGTAAGAAACCAGTTAGAAGTCCATATTTTTGATTTGTCATCTGACCTTTACGGCAAGCCCATTACGGTGTTTCCGATGGCAAAAATAAGAGATGAAATTAAATTTGATTCTTTTGAGGCGTTGAAAGATCAAATTCAAGCAGATGCAGCACAAGCGCGTCTGTTATTAGCATAGTTAAACGTGATAAAGTCACGAAAAGTTTCTGCGCATATTAATTTTATTGAGCTTGATTTTTTAAACGTGGATCCTTGTTCGCGAAACGCGTAAGTAAGTCGCTGTGCTAGAACATATAATGTCAGCCTTGCGCTAGTAAGAACGACACACAGTTTTACGTTGAACCTTTTACATTCAGCGTTTTAATTTGAACATCGCAAAATGAATATCGCCTTCACAATGTGTTAGTGCATTGGGTGAAAATTAAGGTAACCGGATAATACAATTTTATGAGTGATTACAAAGCCACACTGAACCTTCCAGAAACTGCGTTTCCTATGCGCGGTAACCTTGCTCAGCGCGAGCCGAAAATGCTTAAAGACTGGCAGGAAAAAGGGGTATACAGCAAAATTCGTGAAGCGAAAAAAGGCAAAAAGCCATTTATTCTTCACGATGGCCCTCCTTATGCAAATGGCGATATTCACATTGGTCACGCGGTTAACAAAATTCTCAAAGACATTATTGTAAAGTCGAAAAACCTTTCTGACTTCGATTCTCCGTACGTTCCTGGATGGGACTGTCACGGTTTGCCGATTGAATTGATGGTAGAAAAGAAAGTTGGTAAGCCAGGTAAGAAAGTTACTGCGGCTGAATTTCGTCAAAAGTGTCGCGAATACGCACAAAAGCAAATTGACGGCCAAATGGCTGATTTTAAACGCTTAGGTGTGTTTGGTGAATGGGATAACCCATACAAAACGATGGACTTCAAATCTGAAGCCGACATCATTCGTGCATTAAGTAAAATTGTAGACTCTGGTCACTTAGAAAAGGGCTTCAAACCTGTTCACTGGTGTACAGATTGTGGTTCGGCACTTGCTGAAGCAGAAGTGGAATACAAAGACAAAGTATCACCGGCAATTGACGTTAAGTTCCCAGTAGCTGATGTGGCTGCTATTGCAGAAGCGTTTGGTGTGTCTGAAGATGATTTAACCACACACAAAGCAGGTGTAGTTATTTGGACTACCACACCGTGGACACTGCCAGCCAACCGTGCAATCAGCTTACACCCAGAGCTTACCTATGCGATTGTTGAAGTTCAGCCTTCAAATGAATGGCTAGTGGTAGCGCAGGACCTGCTTGAAAGCTGCATGAACCGTTACGGCGTTGAAGATTTCCGTGAAGTGGCAACCTGTACTGGTGCTGCTCTTGATAAGCTTAAAGTTAGTCACCCATTCTTAGACCTTGAAGTTCCGTTAATTCTAGGCGACCACGTTACGACTGAGTCTGGTACAGGTTGTGTACACACAGCGCCAGCTCATGGTGTTGACGATTTTAACGTGGGCAAGCAATACGATATCGAAGTGTACAATCCGGTAGGCAACAATGGCGTGTACCTTGAAAACACACCGCTGTTTGCAGGTCAGTTTGTATTTAAGGCCAACGATGAAATTATAGAAACGGTTAAAGAGAAGGGTAACCTTGTCCTAAACGTAAAATACGAGCACAGCTACCCGCATTGCTGGCGCCACAAAACGCCAATCATCTTCCGCGCTACGCCTCAGTGGTTTGTAAGCATGGATAAAAAAGGCCTTCGCGCTGAATCACTTGAACAAATTAAGCAAACCAAATGGATCCCAGACTGGGGCCAAAACCGAATTGAGAAGATGGTTGAAGGTCGTCCAGACTGGTGTATCTCACGTCAACGTACGTGGGGCGTGCCTATTCCTTTGTATGTGCACAAACTTACCGGTGAAATCCACCCAGAGTCTGCGGCGTTAATGGAAAAGGTGGCACAAGAAGTTGAAGCTAAAGGCATTCAAGCGTGGTGGGATCTTGATGATGCAGCCCTGCTTGGTAGCGAATTAGACAACTATGAAAAAGTGACCGATACCCTAGACGTTTGGTTTGACTCAGGCGTGACGCATTACTTCGTTGTAGACCGTCGCGATGATATCCCGGCCTCTGCCGATTTATATCTTGAAGGTTCAGACCAGCATCGTGGTTGGTTTATGTCTTCGCTTATGTCATCAACTGCCATGCACGGTCACGCGCCTTATAAAGAAGTGCTAACACACGGCTTTACGGTAGATGCCCACGGCAGAAAAATGTCGAAGTCGGTAGGTAACGTTGTGGCGCCTCAGGAAGTCACTAACAAATTAGGCGCAGACATCCTTCGTCTATGGGTAGCATCTACTGACTATCGCGGCGAGATTGCGGTATCGGATGAAATCTTAAAGCGTGCTGCAGATGGCTACCGCCGCGTACGTAACACTGCACGCTTCTTGCTAGCGAACCTGAACGGTTTCTCGGTTGAAGATGCGGTTGCAGAAGAAGATATGGTCGCGCTTGACCGCTGGATTGTTGCTCGTGCTAAGGCTCTTCAAGAAGAGCTTATCGAAGCGTATGACAACTACGACTTGCTGGTAGTGTCACAGAAGCTTACGCACTTCTGCTCAATTGAGCTGGGCTCATTCTATTTAGACGTGATTAAAGACCGCCAGTACACCGCTAAAGCAGATGGGCTAGCCCGTCGTTCATGCCAAACGGCCATGTATCATATCATTGAAGCATTGGTTCGCTGGATGGCGCCTATTACCAGTTTTACTGCACAAGAAATCTGGGAAACGCTACCAGGTGAGCACAGCGAGTTTGTATTTACTGAAACCTGGTACGAAGGTTTTAACAACTTCACGCAAAGCGATACGTTTAACGATGCCCTATGGCATCAAGTGCTAAGCGTAAAAGATGCCGCAAACCAGGCCATGGAACAGGCGCGTAAAGATGGCGAGCTAGGTGGCTCACTGGAAGCGAGTATTTCGCTTTATGCTACCGAGTCGTTGTACAACGTACTCGCAAAGCTTGAAGACGAGCTACGCTTCGTACTTATTACATCAGGCGTTACGCTAACGAAAGTTGACGGTGCACCGTCTGATGCGAAAGCCACAGACGTAGAAGGTTTATGGTTGAGCGTTAATAAAGCAAGCGGTGAAAAGTGTGTTCGCTGCTGGCATCACCGTGAAGATGTAGGCTCACATGAAGGCTACGAAGAGCTTTGTGGTCGCTGTGTGACAAACATTGACGGTGATGGAGAAGAGCGCCACTATGCTTAAGCTTTTTCGCGAAACAGGCTTGCGTTTTTTGTGGATAAGCGCAATTGCGTTTATCCTCGACCAATGGAGTAAGTACACGGTTATCGACAGTATGTCCTTGTATCAGTCGATACAGGTATTGCCGTTTTTTAACTTTACTTACGTACACAATTACGGCGCCGCATTTAGCTTTTTAGAAAATGCAGGTGGCTGGCAGCGCTGGTTCTTTACTGCCATTGCTGTTGTAGTAAGTGTAGTGATTTTGTGGTGGCTGAAGCAGTCACCCCGTTCGCAAAAAATGCTGCCCGTTGCGTTTGCCTTTATTCTAGGTGGTGCATTAGGCAATGTTTACGACCGTTTAGTCCATGGTTATGTCATCGACTTTTTAGATTTTTACGTAAACAATTACCACTGGCCAGCGTTTAACATTGCCGACAGCGCAATATTTATAGGCGCGGCTTTACTTATTATCGACATGTTTAAAAATGGCGATAAAAAAAGCGAAGGCAACGGTGCAGACGCGCAAACAAGTGCGGCAGACAGTAGCGAAACCATTAAGTAGTATTCGGAAAGGTTATGACAGACTCATTGATAATTGGTGCTGATAACGAAGTTATTCTTCACTTTGATTTAAAGCTAGAAGATGGCTCTGCCGCTGACAGTACTCGTGTAAATAACAAACCTGCCAAAATGGTGATGGGTGACGGTAGCCTTACGCCGAATTTTGAAGCGTGTTTACTAGGGCTTAAAAAAGGTGACAAAAAGTCATTTAAATTAGGCCCTGAAGATGCATTTGGCCAGTCTGATCCGAATAATATTCACTATATGGATAGAAGCCGCTTTGGTGCAGATTTGCAGGTTGAGGAAGGCATGATTTTAGCGTTTGCTCAGCCTGACGGTTCAGAGATTCCGGGGATTATTCGAAGTGCTGCTGGAGACTCTGTTACGGTAGACTTCAATCACCCGCTAGCAGGGCAAACGGTTATCTTTGACGTTGAAATTATTGATGTTAAACCTGGCGTGTCAGCACAAGGTGGAAACTAGTTATGCAAATTCATTTAGCTAACCCTCGTGGCTTCTGCGCGGGCGTTGATAGAGCTATCACCATCGTTGAACGCGCGCTTGAAATGTTCGAGCCGCCCATTTATGTACGCCACGAAGTGGTACACAATAAATTTGTGGTAGATGGGCTACGTGAGCGTGGTGCGCTATTTGTTGATGAGCTTCACGAAGTACCAGACGACAGCATAGTAATATTTTCTGCCCATGGCGTATCGCAAGCGGTAAGAAAAGAAGCGGAAAATCGCGGTTTAAAGGTCTTTGATGCCACGTGCCCCTTAGTGACGAAAGTACATATGGAAGTTACCCGCGCTAGCAAAACGGGCACTGAATGTATCTTGATTGGTCATGCTGGTCACCCTGAAGTAGAGGGCACCATGGGTCAGTACAGCAACGAAGATGGCGGTATTTATTTAGTTGAATCTGAAGCTGATGTGGCAACGCTTGAAGTTAAAGATCCGACCAATCTTTATTATTGTAGCCAAACTACGCTGTCTGTTGATGATACCGCCGATGTTATTGACGCACTTCGCGCTAAGTTCCCCAAAATCAATGGTCCGAGAAAAGACGACATTTGCTATGCCACGCAGAATCGCCAAGACGCGGTGCGTGACCTAGCCCAAGATTGTCAGGTTTTACTGGTTGTTGGGGCACAGAATAGCTCAAACTCGAACCGTCTTCGCGAGTTGGCTGAAAAAATTGGCGCAAAAGCGTATTTGATTGCTGACGCTAATTGCATTCAAGAGGAATGGCTAGAAGGTGTAGAGCATATTGGCGTTACTGCAGGCGCGTCTGCACCGGAAGTGTTAGTGCAAGGTGTGGTAAACAAGCTCAAAGCGTGGGGTGCTGTTTCAGCTTCTGAGCGTGCTGGACGCGAAGAGAATGTGGAATTTGCTGTACCTAAAGAGCTGCGTGTTAAGCAGGTCGTTTAATTTATCCGCACTATCAAAATAAAAAAACACCGCACTTAGTTGCGGTGTTTTTTTATGCTTTTGTCTACTGGAAATTCAACAAGTTGCGAATGGATAATAATACCTTTAGAACAGGGTATTTTAACATGAACAGGCTACACGGTTCGGCTTTAAGGTAGCGCCTTTTATACCGTAAACGTACATTGTAAAGCGGTGTTATAGCTCGCTTACCTTTTAGAGCCGGTTACTTTAAAGATAAAATGGTTGAACAGTCTGCCCTGTACTTGCTTGCTAGAACAGGTCACAGAAAATTATACGTTTTAATAACCATTGATACCCAGTGTTATACGCTTTTGTCTTACTATACTACATTGGTGATAACACCAATTTGAATGTTAGGTATATGGCAAAAAAGATGATTGCTGAAAAGGTGATAATGAAGCGAGTGAAGGGAAGTCATATTCGCGCACAACACGGTGCAGGTCTTATAGAGATCTTAATCACCTTATTTATATTAGCTGTGGGCTTACTGGGTGTTGCTGCGCTCCAGTTTACGGGCTCTTTTGCCAATAAAGACGCAATAAGCCGAACTCAGGCCGAGATGGTGGCAGCACAAGTTGCAGAACGATTGAGAGCCGCTGCTCGCCCAGCAACAGTGGGAGACGGCATGGTAGTCAACAATGCGTACTTCTCTAGCGATACCTATAATTTTGCCACGTTAAGTTGTTCTGGCTCGTCTCACCCTTATCACTGCTACTGTCTGGCAAGGCCGGCAGGGATCCCAAATTGCGAAGGCCAGGCCTGTACTGAAGCACAGATGGCTGAGTACGATGGTTGGGCGCTATCGTGCTCAGCAGTACAAACCAATCCTCAAACTAAAGTGTCGGTATCGTGTGACGACAACAATACGGCAGATATTTACAGCTGTAGTGCAGGTTCTCGTGTAGAAGTGTTGTTGACGTGGCCTGTCGCTTCTTCGGGAAATCAGACCTATACCCTTAATGCGCGATGTAACGAATCTGAAGGTGACAGTAACGCATGTGTGTTTAAGGACATTACATTATGAATGCACGTCGCCACCGCCCACAGCAGGGTTTCTCCCTTGTCGAGTTAATGATTACGTTAACGCTGGGGTTAGTGATATCAGGCGCGATTATTCAAGTGCTCGTCAGTAGTAGCGTGACGAATAAGCTCAATCAAGCCGTGGCTCAAGTACAAGAGTCAGGCCGCTTTATCATGGCTCGCCTCTCTGCAGAATTCTATGAAGTCGGCCGTTATGATCAGATAGTCGCGGATGTGGATACATCCGTTGATATCGTTGCCGAAGCGGCCTATGTGGAAAATCACCCCATCGCTGTAGCAGGGGATTTCGCTACCAACGCGACACTAGGCAGTATACAAACCTCTAGTGGCGGCAGTGATAAGCTGGTTGTGAGCCTACTAAGTGACGAAGATTGTACTGGAAACCAGCACGGCTATGGTGGTCTCGAGTTTCACGTTGTTAATCACTACTTTGTAAGCGGCAGTACACTTAAGTGCACGGGATATGATGGTCGGGTACTTCGTGGCCTAAAGGTGCAGACAGTGTCGCCCCTTACCGTAACATTGCTCGATAACGTCGAAAGTTTCCAAGTGCAGTTCGGCGTTTCAAGCAGCATTACCAATTCTCAAGGGCAAGCTGTTTCGTATGTAACCGCAGATGAAATTGAAGATTTAAGGGCGCTTAATCAACAAGTTGTGTCACTGCGCTGGGCGCTAATGCTTAAAAGCTATCAAAATGAAGTGAGACAAACACAGTCTCAGAAATATGCGCTGTTAAACGAAGCATCTAAAACGATGGACACGGCCCATTATTATCAAGTGTTCTCAAAAACGTTGGCACTTCGAAATATGAAAAATTTTGTCAGGAGTTCGCGATGAAACAACAAGGCTTAGTGATGGTATTCGCACTTCTTGTGTTGCTTTCAATCACTGTTTTAGGGGTAAGCGCGGTAACCAGTAGCTTGTCTCAGTCTAAAATGGCAGTGTCTATGCAGCAAAGTGGTTTGGCTTTTGATGCTGCTGAAGCAGCGATCGCGGGCGTTTTCTTTGAATCTGAAGATGAAACTTTACTTACCGACCCGAATAAGACAGACCCGCTCTCGGAAGCTCGGCAGGGTAACGTGTTTGACCCTGAAGCAGATTCAATGAGCTGTTTCGATGACGGGGAGTGGACTGAAAGATATATGACTGAAGGCGGCCTTGCTGTTGGTGACAGACATGTTGTGGATGGCACGTATCAAAGTGAGGCCTCGTCAAAGAGTTGGTCGCGCACTGCCTTTATCAGAGAGCAGGCTTGTCGAGGCTCGAGTAACGTGATTGGTGGAAGCAACGTCAATTGCCATGTATTCATTATCAGAGGATGTGGGAAAGTGGCGGGTAAATCTTCTGTTGTGGCGAACAGCTTGGCTGCCTCTGTATTTGGCCCTGCGTCTCAATAGGTATTAATATGAAGAAACTCTCGACTTACCTTGCCTCAATTACACTATTTAGCTGTATCGGTTTCTCTGCGTTTGGTGACGACCTTGATATTTACCTAGGCAACGCAAATAACGCCGTAACCTATAACCCGAATGTGCTGTTTATCATGGACTCATCGGGAAGTATGGGATCTTACGATAACACCAGCCAAACTCGAATGTTGCGCGTACAGAATGCACTAAAAGAAGCGCTCGGTTCGGCGACTAATATTAACGCAGGTTTGATGCGTTTTTCGGATTACGGTGGCCCAATCCTCTATCCGGTTCGCAATATAGATGAAGCGGTAAGACCTGAAATTATCATTTCAACCAACGACGACGATCACGACGCACATGAAATAGACGGTAGCGTTACCACTGACAGCAATGACCTTGTATTAAGCAGCGGTACCCAAACCGTAACCTCTGGTCTGCGTTTTACCGAGTTAAACATACCTCAAGGCGCGACAATCGTTAATGCCAGTATTAGGTTTACTTCAGAAAAATTCAATGTGGCGGGTACATCCCTTGTTATATCAGCTGAAGCATCGGCATCAAGTACAGCCTTTGCTTCGTCTTCGAACAATTTGAGTGCGCGAACGAAGACCGCGGCTAACGTTGAGTGGGCAACCGACAATAGCTTTCCCGCCTCAGGCGAGGTGATAACCACACCTGACATAAGTGCAGTCATTCAAGAAGTCGTCGATTTATCGGCATGGTGTGGCGGCAAGAACCTTAATATTTTAATAGAAGGCTCTAGCACCGATTCAGCAAGCTCTCGTGAGGTAAGAGCCAGTGACGTAGGCCAAAGTGGTGCGCCACAGTTGGTGGTAACTTATGATGACTCTACCGCTACGGGCTGTGTTCAAGGCGAAGCAATTTATCAAGTAGCCAGTTCACGAGATAACTTGGAAGAGAACGTAAACGGCTACCCGAATACCGGTAGTGAACTGACCTTCCACCCATCTTACAATGATTACATAGGCGTTCGATTTCGCAATGTGAACATTCCTCAAGGGGCTGTAGTAACAGAAGCGTATCTTGAGTTTACTGCTTACAGTACGGTGACCTATGGTAACCCGAGTATGCGTATTAGGGGCGTAGCTGATGATGATGCGTCTGATTTTCATCCAGACCGTCGTAACCGCTTACGAAATTTGCCTAAAACATCGGGTATTACTTGGTCCATGCCTGATTTTTACAACAATTATACCTACCGTACGCCTGACGTGAGCAACATTGTTAAGCAAATTGTTGATCGTTCAGGGTGGCAGTCAGGTAACGATATGGCATTTGTTCTTGATGATTTTGTGTCGTACCGCGGTGCGCATACGTATAACAACTCGCCATCTAAAGCACCGAAGCTTATTGTGAAGTTTAACGGCTCGGCGACACCTGGCGCTTCAGCAACGGTCCGTGAACATTTGATCAGCAAAATAGATGAGCTTAGCGCCAACGGTCTAACCCCTATAGTAGACACATTGTTGGAAGCGGCTAACTATTATGGCGGTAGAGACGTAGATTATGGGCGAAAACGTGGGGAAAGTGACGTTAGCAGCTCTGTGCGAAGAAGTACTCGTGTGAGCCACAGAAGCTCTTATATAGGTGCAGATTCAATTTTGCCTTCGGGCTGCTCGGAAGACAACTTGTCAGACAGCGACTGTATCACTGAGCAGATCCCAACACCGGCAAGTTACATTTCGCCAGTGTCTGACCTACAGTGCCAAACGAACAACCACATTGTTTTATTGTCCGACGGTGAAGCGAACAACAACCACAGTGTTTCGAAAATTCAGACGTTACTTGGTAAAAGCTGTACCGGAAGTAGCGGTGAGAAGTGCGGCCTAGATTTAGTGAGAAATATCAGTGAAGCGTCAACGTCAGTAATAGGCCCAAGGGTTATTACACACACCATCGGGTTTGCGGCGAACAATAACGCCAACAACTTCCTTAATCAGCTTGCTTTGCAAAGTGGTGGTGGTTTCTATCAGGCAGATAACAGTACGGATTTGCTCGAGGCGTTTAATACTATTTTGCGTTCTGTAAAAGATATTAATGCAACCTTTGTGTCGCCTGGTGTGGCGGTTAACCAGCTAAACCGTCTAACCCATAGAGATGAATTATACTTCGCATTGTTTAAGCCGAGCGAAGGGGCGATTTGGCCTGGGAACCTTAAACGTTATCGCTTAAGTGGTGATGAAATTCTCGATAAAAACAGCCTAAATGCGGTGGATAGCGTTACGGGATTCTTCGCTGAAAATGCACACAGCTATTGGTCAACCCTTGCTGACGGCAGCGAGGTGAGTGAAGGTGGAGCAGCCAGTCGCTTGGGCGGGAACCGAAATATATACGTGTTCAATGATACGGGTAGCATTGTAAGAAGTGCCAATGAATTACACGAAAACAATACGAATATAACGAATGCTGACCTTGCCATTCAGGATGAAACTGACGCGAATGCACTAAGAGATGCCATCTTAAAGTGGACTCGAGGCGTGGACGTAAAAGACAGTAACGGCGATGGAAGTACAACTGACTATCGCTCTCAAATGGGCGATCCCATTCACTCTCAGCCTATAATTGTTAACTACGGTACTGACGACTCGGCCATTTTTGTCGCCACCAACCAAGGAATGTTGCATTCATTCGACACTTCAACAGGCGAAGAGAACTTTGCCATCATGCCTAAAACATTGCTGCAGAATCTACATCATTTTTATAAAGACACATCATCGCTAGAGCACAAATATGGCTTAGATGGTGACATGATTCTAAGAACAGTTGGAGACAACAAGTACCTTTATGTTGGTATGCGCAGGGGGGGACGTAATTATTATGTCTTTGATGTGACGCAAAAGACCTCACCCACGCTGAAATTCAAAATTGAAGGCGGGGCGGGGACGCTGACAAAGTTGGGCCAGACGTGGTCGAGACCAACAATCACTAAAGTGAACATGGGCGGACAAGTTAAAAATGTCATGATTGTTGGCGGTGGCTACGATGACGCACAAGATGATCGTGCTATTCGAGCAAATGATGTCGTTGGCAATGCTGTGTTTATGTTCGACGCTGATACTGGCAGCCTTTTGTGGCATGCAAGTAATGAAGATGCGGATTTAAACTTAACGAATATGACATACAGCGTTCCAGGGCGAATTTCAGTTATTGATAGGGATAACGATGGGTTTGCGGACCATATGTATGTGGCCGATATGGGCGGCCAGTTATTCAGGTTAGACATCTATAATGGAAATTCAGGTACGAATTTTATAAAAGGCGCGCGCATTGCCGACTTCGGTGGCGACACAGCAGAAACCAACCGACATTTCTACTATGGGCCAGACGTAACAGAGATAGCGCTAGGCGATGAGTTGTATTATGGCATAGCCCTTGGCAGTGGATGGCGTGCATCTCCGCTAGATACCGTAGTTGAAGACAACTTTTATATGCTTAAAGACAGCGGCGTATTTAACCGTGATGTAAATGGGAATTACACATTTATGCAAACGGTTTATGAGAGTGGAATGTACAACGCCACGAGTCATGCCTTAAATAGTAGTGACGAGGGGGAGCGTGAGTTGGCTTCACAGGACTTTGCTAACAAGGCTGGGTGGTATTTGAATTTAACCACTAACGGTGAAAAGGTACTGTCTTCTCCGCTAATTATCGATTACAAGGTGTTCTTTACGACCTATGTTCCGGCGGTGAGTAGTACCAGTGCATGTGCTCCGCCCACGGGTAATAGTCGCGCTTATTTAGTCAGTATGTTTAATGGCAACGCCGTCACAGATGTAAATAATGACGGAGAAGTTAACGACGCTGACCGCTCAGCAGAATTAAAACAAACTGGCATCGCACCAGAGACCAAAATTCTTATAGAAGATATTGTGAGTCCAGTGGTTTGCTTGGGTACTGAATGTGTCTCAGCAGTGATTGACGTTGATGAAGATGGCAACGACGAGGCATGTACTAACGCATTTGAGTGTTTAGCTGAAAATATTTACGGAAGATTCGAGCGAATTCAGCGTGGTAGTTGGCACTCAGAAACAGAGAGGGAATAATTGTGAAGCATAAAAAAACAGAGAGCGGATTTTCATTAATTGAGCTTATGATAGTTGTGGCGATAGTGGGCATTATTGCCGCCATTGCATACCCTTCTTACCAAGGTGTTATTGCCGATGGATACCGCGGCACAGGGCAGGCTGACTTGTTGGGGTTCGCATCTGCAATGGAACGTCATCACAGTGGTTCTTTCAGTTATGAAGGTGCGGCAAGTGGTGGCGCAAACACCGGCGCGCCAGCCGTTTTTTCTACTTATTCTCCGTCTTCTGAGCCCCAAGCAAATCGCCGTTATAATTTAACTATACAAGCGGCCAGCGCAACAGCTTATGAGTTGAGGGCAACGCCAGTCAGCGGCACAGGTCAAGCATCAGATGGCACGTTGTTTTACTTCAGTGATGGGAGAAAGGGTTGGGATAAAAATAACAATGGATCCCTTGAGTCCGATGAATATTGCTGGTCATGCTAATTATTAATACTGGTAGATATTCGTTAAGCGATTAATGCCACAGGTCGTTTTGACGCCTTAAAAAAAACGTGGCGTTGATGTGCTATTGGGCTGAAATTACCAGTAATGACGGTTCACCAAATATTGCGATGTCATCCCAACGTTGGTCAACCGGGTCGTTAACTAGAGCGAGTCGATCCGAATTCAATGAGCCATTGTGCTCAGCGTTTTCATCCAAAGTCACTTGAAAAAGAAGCCTAGAATCAATGCGAGTGGCAAGTAGATAGGTGGTAGTGCTTGTTAAAATAAGCAGTGCCAGCAACACTTCAATTAAAATACTTCCTGTATTTTTCAATTTAGGCATCTTTGAGGATCCTCTATTTCTGGTTTTTCGTTTACCTAATATTCAGCTCAATCGTTTGTTGAGTTATTCCTATACCATGAACCCGGGATAGGGATAATTTTAGCGAGTGTAGTGTGCGATTGAAGGTTTTTTAGCACCGTGGTGGACGGTGTTAATGGCCCATCAAGATTCGTGTTCAAGGGGTGGTTGGATACGTAAGCGCCTTTTATAGATGCCTCAGGCGAAACATGCAAAGTGTGCGTATATGGCGTGGTGGAAAGCATAACTATCAAACCATGGAATTGCGTATCAGCGTGAAGTGAAAGGTCGCCATCCACTATCAGTAGCATTAAAGGCTGGTTTTCGTCTGAGTGTGCTATATCTTCGTTATCCAATTGGCAATCTCCCTCTATCCAGAATATACTGGCAGGCGGAAGGTCCACACAATCCTGTTTGGCAACGCTTTGAGGAAAATACGTCGCGCTCAGGTGCTCTATGCTTCGATTAAAAAGCCATTCGGTAAGCTGATTGTCCCATGATAATTGTTGAGTTGAAGTAGGTAGCCTTAACAGTGACGGATAGCGCAGAAATTTAGCTGTGTAAATCATATTACTTTCGTCTTGGGAAACCCGCACGTCAAAGTGTTGCAAAGGCTGCTGTTCTTCACCAACTAAATCGGTCTGCTCAATAAGTATCGTTGCATTGGATGTGTCTATCCTATTCAACGTTTGCGAGGCCGAATGACTTCGTAACAACGTGGCGATTTCTTTGACTTGCTGCATGTGTGTAACATGTGCCTTCTCGGTATCCCGCTTTGTCTTTTCAATCGTATAAAATTGTTGAACCTGCTGTGATGTACTTATAGCTGAGAAGGTAATAGCGCTTAATAATATGGCCACAATTCCCAACACGGCGATGCCTTGCTGAAAACGAAGCGGTGCAGTAGCGCGTGTAGGTACAACCCCTACATGGCTTGTTCTAAACTCAGTTTTTCTGTTGCCTCTTTGAGGCCACTGCAATTCGGTATTAGTCGTAGGCATTGACAGCCTCAACTATGAACGTTCTGGCGCTTTTGACGGTAGGATCAACTTTACTGTGCAACTCTATTTCAATTTCATAGGCACTTCCCCAGCTACTGCTGTGCCTTCGGTTAACCGTGAATTTGGTGGCAACGGTAGTTTGCGTATCGGTTAAGTCGTACCAACCCCTTTGTATACAGGAATGTCCTGCTACTCGGTACTCGATGGCATTGTCGTGCAATCGGTATCCAAAAAACTCCCCCTGAGCCTGCGATACCACGCCGTCCTTGTTCTTATCATAAGAAAAGGTAACACAGCTATTTTCAGGTTCATTTGCGCGGTGGCCAGTGGTTATTTCGAATACCGTATTTTCGATTGTGGTCGCACCGAAAGGTGATAGGGGGTTAGGGGAGTAAACAAAACCCGCTTTGCTTAGGTGTTGTGTAATTGTACTTTGTAGCGCACGTATGTCGTCTTCTACGCTGGTAGCGTGTTGAATTGATGAGTATGCAATGTGCGACCGCGCCGCTTGAGTTGCAACAGCTGAAATCACTATACTTGCCAAGCTACAGGCCACCAGCAGTTCGGTGAGACTATATCCACAATACGGCTTGATTGCGCCACGACGCATTACATGTTTTAGCATGGCGCTATTCCAGAAATAGACGGAACGCTACATAGCTTTACCCGTCCCAATGTATTAATAACTAACTTTGCCCTGAAACGCTGGCTTGAAAGCGTTAGCGTCGTATTACTCGCAAAATTGAGGGTACCGTTTTTATTGAACGCGACAATCTTGTCCTCATTATTGGTTGTGCTCAATTCTGTATTCCACCGCGAAGGCAGTGACAAGAAACTCGACTCAGTCAAGGCACAGCTTTGGCGGGTGGCGCAAGAGCACGAGTTTTCTTCGCTCACGAGTACACAGCTATTATGTTCAATTTGCGCAATCAGGAACATGTTCTTTTTGTTTATTAATGCTTTCATTCTCGCCTGTTTTGCGAGTGAGGCTATTCCGGTGGCAGCATGTTTAAAGGCATTTCGCTCATTCCATGCATCAAATGAAGGAATAGCAATTAACGATAGGAGACTGATTACTGCCAGTACAACTAGCATTTCTAAAAGCGTAAACCCATTCAATCTCCGTTGTGGAATGCTTAGCTTGTTGTTGGATGTGTAAGCGTGAAAAGCCATGCGTAAGTCCAGTTACCCTGCTTAGTTCATATTGGTAATCTCAATGTACCGAAATTCAATTAGAGAGATAGCTGTACCATGGAAGGGAATGATAAGGCGTACATACAACATCATCTGACTGAAGGGTTTTCGCTTGTAGAAATACTGGTTGCAACGGCTATAGCAGGCATATTGTGCGTTGCGAGTACGTCGGCAATTACCGCTAGCAAACAACTAAGTCAGCTCAACAAGGTCAAAGCGTACCTTCTGTCTGCCCAAGCAATTCAGTCGCGAAGTTGGCTACTTACAGGCGAGTACGTAACGCACGATGCGTTGCCACCCTCTGGAATAGCCAGCGTACGCATCTCACAAACCATCAGCGACACGGGAATGTATGAAATTAGTGCTACACTGACATCTAGAGCCTCTACGGACAGCTGTAGAGTAATAAAAATACGTGAAGACGCACTGACGCCCACAGAATGTTGGTAAGAAAATGCTCGAAACTTAACGATACGAAAAGTGAACGGTTAGCTACAGCTTAACTCATTACCTTCTAGGTCTTCTTTTTTGCCGTTGTCATCACTGTCTACGGCAACAGATATTCTTCCGTAAAGCGATAATAAAAGTGCTGATGCATAGTTTGCATCGTTGTTATTGGGACATAAGGTGATGGTTGCGGCACGGTCTATCCCGCCTTGCTCGTCGAAGATAAGGCTGCCGGTTATACCGGAGATGGTATTGGCATTACTAAGTGGATCGCTTGCTACAATTAAGACCTCATTGTTATCCCGGCCGCCGTTTCCATTTGCATCTATAAACACCATTTTTGCATTGCGCCAACTCGACGTGCAGGCTGTATAGTTTTGCGTAGGGCAGAGCACTACGTTGGTTTGTTCGTCTACCGCAGAAAAGCGAGCGCGTTGAACCACTGCACTTAAATTGTTTAAGTCAGAGGTAATTCTATTTTTGATTACGATATTTTGAATGCCAGGCGCAACTGTGGTGAGAATAATGGCAAGAATAGCGACGGCAACAAGCATTTCTAGAAGGGTTAATCCTTGCTGTCTCGACATTATGGATAGTCGTGCTGTAAGCCTAGTGTTTGTCATAAACGGTATTCGATTCCACGCGTTGCTATAAAGAGAAACAGGCGGGTTTGCTTTTGCGCCGCCTTTCTCCAATGTAATGTTGTAGCGCCATAATTTTACGCTACTTACTCATATTTTAGGGTAAACTAATTTGAGTTGGCAAAGGTATGTTTTACCGCGCAACCGCATATTTGGCCATACGCCTTACGTTTAATGGCTTGTCGTTCTGCTGTGCTTGAATCTCAACTTAATAATAAATAAATTGCTGACCTTAAGTGCTGCACAACTGCAATACCAGAAGAGTAAATCCAAATAGATGCGCGGATACCACTAACATCTGCGGTCAGATTGTCGTAGAATCAAGTTCCAGGACGCCCCAAAAATACGTGGATATAATGATGCAAAAACAAGCAGTTATTGATGAAATGAAAGTGCTGCCTGAAATTGACGTAGAGTACGAAGTCGCACGTCGAGTCTCGTTCATAAAAAAGCAGTTACTTACTTCTGGTTTAAATTCGCTGGTACTGGGTATTAGTGGCGGCATTGATTCATGCACATTGGGTCGGTTAGCTCAATTAGCAGTAAATGAATTAAACGATGAGCACCACGAAAAATACCAATTTATCGCGGTTCGTTTACCTTATGATACCCAAGCCGATGAAGACGATGCACAGAAATCTATCGACTTTATCCAGCCCTCTCATTCTCTTGCAGTGAATGTAAAACCTGGCGCAGATGCTATTCATGCGTCTACTTCACAAGCGCTTGCCAGTGCTAACCTTCTTCCCGACAATGAAGCGAAACAAGACTTTGTGAAAGGAAATGTTAAAGCACGTACTCGTATGGTTATCCAGTATGAAATTGCTGGGATGGTTGATGGCCTCGTTTTAGGTACCGATCATTCGGCTGAAAATATTACAGGGTTTTATACCAAGTATGGTGATGGTGCATGTGACCTTGCGCCGTTGTTTGGTCTCAGTAAGCGCCAAGTCCGTGCAGTGGCAGCCCATTTGGGTGCACCACATAACGTCATCACTAAAGCGCCAACTGCTGACTTGGAAAGCCTGTCTCCGCAAAAAGCCGATGAGCAAGCATTGGGCATGTCTTACGACCAAATTGATGACTTTTTGGAAGGAAAGCCAGTTTCTGCGGAAGTGGAAGAGAAATTGCTCTATATTTATGAGCGTACACAGCATAAACGTGTGCCAATTCCAACAATTTACGATGAGTTGTAGTCATGAAAAAAATTGAAGCTATCATTAAACCGTTCAAAATGGACGATGTTAGGGAAGCGCTAGCTGAAGTCGGTATCGCAGGGATGACAGTGTCAGAAGTGAAAGGGTTTGGTCGTCAAAAAGGCCATACTGAACTTTATCGCGGTGCTGAGTACCAAGTTGACTTCCTACCCAAGATCAAAATTGAGCTTGTATTGGACGATGACCGCGTTGAGCAAGCGGTTGAAGCTATTCAAATGTCAGCTAAGACAGGCAAAATTGGCGACGGGAAAATCTTCGTTTACAACGTTGAGACCGCCGTACGAATTCGTACCGGTGAACAAAACGAAGACGCGATTTAATTAAATGGTGTTTATTAAAAAAAGGAGCCAATGGCTCCTTTTTTAATATATTGAGTATTTATTAAAGCTTAATAGCAACGTGACTTAGTGGTCGTGACCACAACCGCCTTCACTGTGTACATGACCGTGCTCAAGCTCTTCTTTCGTTGCTTCTCGTACGTCAACAACAGTTACGTCAAAAGTTAGCGGAATACCGGCAAGAGGGTGGTTACCGTCAACAACAACCTCTTCGTCAGTTGTTTCAATGATAATGACCGATTGCTCACCTTGTGGCGTAGTTGCGCGGAAAGACATACCCACTTCAACATCCATACCGTCAAACATTGAGCGTGGTACAGTTTGTACAAGTTCGTCAGCACGTTCACCGTAAGCTTTTTCAGGGTTTACTGAAACGTTGAAGCTATCTTCCTTCGATTTACCAATAAGTGCATCTTCTAGTCCTTCAATTAAGAAGCGACGGCCTAGTAGTACTACTAGTGGCGATTTCCCTTCTGAAGAGTCTAGCGTTGTGCCGTCTTCGGTAGATACGGTGTAGTGTAGCGTTACAACGCTGTCAGAAGTAATTGTCATAACAAATCCTATCTTGGCCCTTTAATAAAGGGCAATAAATGTAATGCAGTAAAAACTGCTTATCGACGTTTTTTCACAATATTGCTAGCTTTCTGCTCAATACTGTACGGCAAAGTATTAGGGTAACAGGTAATGGCGTTATTATCAGCCAATCTGTGTAAATCTTCGCTGGTGGTATCGTTATTGAGCACTGCAATAAACCAGGTTTCATTATCAAGCGATGCAACATTGAGTATTTTGCCCGCTATACGCCAATTTTCGCCCAACTGCTTTTCTAATGCATCGCCAGGTTTAATATTTACGTTACCTTCAAGCTTAAAGCTGTAGGCGGCGCGTTTGTTTTTACCCAGAAAGCGGGTTCGCGCAACCACCTCTTGCCCCATATAGCAGCCTTTATCAAAGTCGATACCGTTGAGCGCCTGCACATTAATCATCTGGGGCACGTATTCCGCCACTGCGTCGCCTTGCACTAAAGCGTGTACGCTTTGAATTTGTATAGCGTCAAACACGGTTTGGGGATAGCAAGAAAGGGTTTGCGCCTCTATTAACGAATTTATTTGCTTTGCGCCATTATCATCTAAAAGAACAATAATTCCTTTGCAGCTAGTATTGGCAAAATAGGCGACGCCGTGTTCGCTCTCGACCTTTTCAAGAGAACCATTGTCAGGAGTATCGCTCTCACGAAGGCGTTCCACTTCGTTTTCGGAGAAAAGCTGGCTTAACGCTGCCTTTACTTCGTTAGTTTTCACTGCATCAAGCGAAATAAAATAAGCGCTGTATGTTTGTGTGTCGTCGAGAATATCAACCTTAGAGAACACACCATACTTATTAAGCTGTGCTAATGAATGACTACCCGCATCTTCATTGGTAACCAACAATAATTTGTTTTGGTGGCGAGTTACGTACCCGGTAGACCACGTTTTGCCTTTATTATCACAATGGGCGAAATGCCTGGCAGTATTCTCGGTTAGCTTATTAATGTTGACCGTAATTTGCCCTTGCAGGTAACTGTCGGCCTGTTCTCCTTCCAAAGAAATTATCATGGCATTTGAAAGCTTGACCACAAATTCACTTGGAAGACTTTGTAATGATGCGATAGATGTCATATTCACCACTGTAAAATTCGCTGTATGTACTCAAGGTATGGTAAAACCACCAATATTCAAGGGCAATACATGGGAATGTGCGCAGATTAAGTTCTATTTAGTTTGCCTATCTGACCAAAAGAGCAGTGATCCCCACGCATAGGGCATGGTATTATTGTTAGCGAATAAAAAACGGTATGAAAGACATATGTTTGAACCAAAAAGATTAGCGCGATTAAAGTGGGCGTGTCGCAGAGGCATGCTAGAATTAGACGTACTTTTACTTCCTTTCGTGGAAGAAGCCTTCGATTCTTTAAGTTATGAAGATCAAGAAACATTTGAACGTTTACTTACCAGTGATGACCCTGATTTGTTTGCATGGATCATGGGACACCAAAAGTGCGAAGACCCTGAACTAGCCGCCATGGTGGCGACTATCGTCAACCGTGTCAAAGTATAGAATTTGCATTACGCACAATAGGTTTAGAAGGTTATTTGGGGAAGTATGCGTTGCTGTTTGTCTTTTCGCAGCATTGTGCAGCCTTCCTCAATACTTGTGGTCTTGGCTGAGCTTCTCAAAATTGATAGCGCTTGTTGCTGTTGCAACCACGTTAGTTATTTTCTGGCGTCTTTATGACGCGTTTAGTAACAAAATTTCTGCTACTCAATACGCTCTCTCTTTGACCAGCGATGGTATTATCCGGGTTGTTGACGACAGCACGCTCCCACTGGATTTGCAAAGCATGCCAAAAGGTAGCTTGTTAGTTGATGCTCAGGTCGACGGCACATCAATGAACATTCATCATTCTTCCCAGCTCTTTACTTGGGGGCTGTGTATCAATGTGCTGCGCCAAAAACGCAGATGGTTTGAAAAAGATCATAGCCATCTCGCTTGGATCTTAAAAGGTGAGTGCTGCGAAGCAGACTATCGCCGGTTGGCTAGAGCCATTATCTTGGCCCGAAAAGCAACGCCTTAAAGGAATTAAAAAGATGTTTCGTGAGTATACCAAAGCGTTATTTAAACGCGTTGACGCCAGGCAGCTTATGCAGTTTAAACCGCCTACGTTGCCTCAGCGCATCTATACCAAAACGCTCAATGTCGACAATGTGCACTACGCTTCTTTTTGTCAGGAAGTTGACTGGCCGGCAAATGAGCATGTCCATCCACTTTATTTGCAGATGCTTTCCTTACCATTGCAAATGCAGTGTTTGCTGGACAAACAAAGCCCATTTCCATTGCTTGGCCTTATCCACGCCGCTAACAAAGTATCGGTAATAGACCATTGCGATTTAAGCGAACCCTTTGAATGTCGCGTGCGCTTTCACGATGTGAGACCGCATAACCGAGGTTGGGAAGTAGATGTAATGTTAGAGGCGCTGCAGGCAGGGAACCTGGTTTACAGGGCGATAAGTAGTTACTTAGTGAAGGTGAAAGCCGTTCATGTAGCTCCACTTGGTGCAAAAAATGACTTACATGACGATTGTGAATTAGAGAATAGGGCGCTCATTGGCGAAATTAGTGCTTCGGCTAATACAGGTCGCCGCTATGCAAAGCTTTCTGGCGATTATAACCCAATCCACTTGTCTGCAATATCTGCCAAAGCATTTGGGTTTAAACAGCCTATAGCGCACGGCATGTGGACATTGTCACGCGCTGTGTCGGCGTTTGTAAGTCATCAAGACTTCAGACAATCTATGAGCGTAAAAGAAGTAAATTGCCGCTTTAGAAAACCCGTGTTTTTGCCCTGTGACATTCATATTCAACAACACTGTAAAACAGATAATAGTGTGCTAATAGACGTTACCGATAGTAATGACAGCCTTGTGCACTTATCGGCTAGTTTAGTGTTTAATCAGGCCTGAATTAATGTTTAATCAGGTGCAGATTAGCAAAAGATAAGCGGGAGATAACCTAAGGTTAATACCAATCTGCATAGATCATTGCTCACTCAGAAGGCGCTGGCAAGTTTCCTAGTAAAGCGTCTGAACTTGAAAGGGAACAGACTGGTATAATACTGTGGACGGTGAAAAGAGAGCATGCTGTGATGCTCTCTTTTTGTTTGACGTGTTTTATTGAGCGCTAAATGATGCTGTGTGAATGTATTGTCCAGTTATTAAAAAAAGGCGCATTAACATTAGCGCCTTCTTTAGACTGATACAGATCTTACTTTATGCACTAGTCGGCATCGGCGAAGCTGTCTTGAGTAATTAGCGAGCCAACGTCAGCGCCTGACAGCTGTTTTCTGGGAATAAGTATTGTAGGAACGGGGTTGTCTAACTGTTCAGGATAGTCCAAATTAAAGTGTAACCCTCTGCTTTCCTTTCGCTCCATCGCGCATCGCACAATGAGTTCTGCAACCGTAACAAGGTTTCGAAGCTCTAGCAGGTTATTACTTACCCTGAAGTGTGAGTAATACTCAGTAATCTCTTGCTCTAATAGCTTAATGCGGCGCATGGCTCGTTCAAGGCGCTTATCAGTGCGTACAATACCTACGTAATCCCACATAAACAGCCTAAGTTCGTGCCAGTTATGTTGAATGATGACTTCTTCGTCAGAGTTAGACACTTGGCTCTCATCCCAAGGCGCAATAGACTCTTCACAGTCTGCACTGGGAAGATTTTTAATAATATCTTCCGCTGCAGCGCTGGCAAAAACCACACACTCAAGTAAAGAGTTAGATGCCATGCGGTTGGCGCCATGCAGACCTGTGTAGGCCACTTCACCGATTGCGTATACATTATTCAAGTCGGTTTTGGCATTAAAGTCGGTCATCACTCCGCCACAGCTGTAGTGCGCAGCAGGCACGACTGGGATAGGTTCACGGGTTATATCGATACCAAGCGAGCGGCACTTTCGATAAATATTAGGGAAGTGCTTAACGATAAAGTCAGCAGGCTTATGACTGATATCCAAGTACATGCAGTCAGCGCCCAATCGCTTCATTTCATAATCGATTGCGCGAGCGACTACGTCGCGCGGCGCAAGATCGCCACGCTCATCAAATTTGTGCATAAAGCGGGTACCGTCGGCGTGGCAGAGGTTTGCGCCTTCGCCGCGCAGCGCTTCTGTAATCAAAAAGTTACGTGCCTGCGGGTGGAATAAGCAAGTCGGATGAAATTGATTGAATTCCATATTGGCCACGCGACAACCCGCTCGCCATGCCATGGCAACGCCGTCACCGCTCGACACATCGGGGTTCGATGTATACTGGTACACCTTGCTACCACCGCCAGTCGCTAGCGCAACGAAAGGGGCGCGAATTACTTCAACGTGCTCTTGTTGTCTATTCCAAACATAAGCACCCACCACGCTGTTCTTTTCTTCCTTTGAAGGAATGAGATCAATGGCGTTATAGCGCTCAAATATGTGAATGTTTGGATGGGTCGATACCGCGTCGTTTAATGTAATTTGAAGCGCTTCGCCTGTGGCATCTGCAGCGTGAAGAATTCGCCGGTGGCTGTGTCCACCCTCGCGGGTAAGGTGAAAGCGCTCCTCACCAGATTCACTTTTTTCTGTATCAAACGGTACACCGTAGCTGATAAGCCACTCAAGTGACGCCTTTGCTCGTTCTGCAGTAAATCTTACGGCTGGCTCTTCGCAAAGCCCAGCACCTGCAGCAAGCGTGTCTTTTACGTGTGCGTCTATGGAGTCTTGTTCATCGAATACTGCGGCAATACCACCTTGTGCATAGCGGGTAGAGCCTTCATTGCGGTCACTTTTACTAAGTACAATAACCTGACAATGGTCGGCAAGCTTAAGCGCTAAGCTCAATCCTGCCGCGCCACTCCCAATAATCAATACGTCACAACGGTGTTCTATTGCATTTGATGTGGAAGTTAGTGAAGACGATACAGATTTCATGTATTTTTATATCAATTCAAACGAGCAAAGGTTCGGCAAGTCTAAAGGATGAGTAGCAAAACACAATCATTCTTGCCCCCTGGCCTAAGCATTTTTTAAAATATTTAATGCTTTTACAGAACTTTTGTAAAAAGAACGCGTCTATACACATGCTTGTTAGAGCTATTGTGTAGTTGAAGTAGGGAGTAATGGCTCGAATGAGCGAGCAGATAACCGACCAACAACTGGTCGAAAAAGTACAGCGTGGCGATAAAAATGCGTTCAACTTGTTGGTAACTCGTTATCAACATAAAGTGATGCATCTCGTTTCTCGCTATGTGAAAAATACCGGTGACGTTGCTGATGTAACGCAAGAAGCGTTTATCAAAGCATACCGTGCCTTACCTAATTTTCGTGGCGACAGTGCATTTTATACTTGGCTTTATCGCATTGCGGTAAACAGTGCCAAGAACTATCTTGTATCTCAAGGTCGCAAGCCGCCTGCAAGCGATGTCGATGCTGACGAAGCAGATTTCTACGAGGGTAGTGATGCATTAAAAGAGCAATCTACACCCGAGCGAAGCCTGTTATCTGAGGAAATTGAAGAAACCCTGTTTAAGGTAGTTGAGAAGCTGCCGGACGATTTACGTATGGCGATAACGCTGCGTGAAATTGAAGGGTTGAGCTATGAAGAAATCGCGAACGTAATGTCGTGTCCTGTGGGTACGGTGAGATCCCGTATTTTTAGGGCTCGCGAGGCGATTGATAAAGTTATTCAACCGTTGTTAGAAAATTAAAAAGAAATAAAATCAAAAAAAGATGAACTTTCTTTTTTCCACGATGACTAACAGCTGTGTTAGGGTAGTTAACGATCACTTTGATCTGGAAATGAATATATGACGCAACAGCAAGAAAAATTGTCCGCATTCATGGATGGTGAGATAGAAGGCAATGACATCATCGATGCGATTAAGCAAGATGAAGCGCTTCAGGCCAAATGGCAACGTTACCATGTGTATCGCGGTGCAATGCGAAAAGAAGCAAGTGTTGCTCCACAGTTGGACATCACCGCAAGCGTAGCAGCTGCGCTTGAAAACGAGCCAGCTATAGTCGCACCTAAACGCTCGCGCTGGCAGTCGATACCATTGATTGGCAATGTTGTTCCTTTTGCGAAGCAGTCAGGCCAGTTTGCAGTAGCTGCGTCGGTGGCAGTGGCAGTTATCTTTGGTGTTCAATACACTAATCAAGAAGCGCCTACCGAGCCATTTATGACAGCGCCAACGATTGCTCCTCAAGGTGGATTGTCTCCAGTGAGTTTGGAACAAACCAGAACGTTACCACGTAACGACATGAATGAAATGCTTGAGAAGAAGCGCAAAATTAATGCATTGATTGCTGATCATGAGCAGCAAATAAAGCTTAAGCAAGCGCAAGAGGACGAAGGTGAAAGCGAAACAAGTGGACCAGAGCGCCCATAAGTTATCGCAGCCAGTCAACATTAGTTGGAATGTGCTTTCGCAAGTAAATTGCGACTGACATACATTTCATATTTTAATCATACCAGCATATACTGCTGGTATGTTTGTTTTAAGGCAGGAAAAAATGCGCTGTAGTTCTATCCTTGCACTTTTTTTCATTTCGGGCGCGGCTATTCAGCCCACTATTGCCCAAACTACTTCGCTGAGCGAAGAAACGAAAGCTCCTATTGCCCCAGTCCAAAACGTGAATGATGGCGACGTTGAATTAGACGCTAACTCAGAATCAAACACGAGAGCTGGCCGACTAGATGAAGCTGATCAAGAAGAAGCAGTGCGAGAAGACGTGATTCAAGAGCAACTTGAACAAAGTCGAAGCGAGCAAAATGCATCTGCTTCTCGCACACGAGAGCCTCAATCGGCCAATCAGTGGCTAGCTGAACTTCAAAACATTATAACCAATGCCAATTTCCAAGTGTCTTTTGTGCAAACTATTGCAGGAAAGGAAACCGTTCCATATTTATGGCGCCACGGGATTATGGAAGATGGCTCTGAATTAGAGCAGTTAAATCTTCAAAATGGACCAGGCCGCGAGCTTATTCGTGTGAACGATGTGGTGAGTGTATTTGAGCCAGATGTACAACCCTATAGCTTGCGTTCAAAGCATATCAACGGCCCAATACCAAGCGTATTATTGTATCATCCTGAACAGCTTGCCGAAGCCTATGAGTTCGTCGCTGTGGGAAGAGCGCGGGTGGCAGGACGTTCAGCGCAACAAATTCGAATAGTCAGCCGAGATAACACGCGATTTGGTTATCAACTGTGGCTGGATGAGTCGTCTGGTATGTTGCTCAAACTGAATATGCTTGATTTGCAAGGGGCGCTATTAGAGCAGATTCAGGTCACGGCATTTGCGATATCGCCAGAGCCTGCTGATTATTTCTCACGAATTAATTCTGCGTCGTTACCCGCGCCCATGGCGCTGAGCAATACGCCAAATCGTGCACACAAATGGGATGTCACCTATTTGCCGGCTGGCATGCGAGAAATAAAGCAAGATACAAGACGATTGGCCTTAACAGGACAGATTGTAGAATATAAACTCTTTTCAGATGGATTGGTTGACGTATCTGTGTATGTTCAGCCTGCGGAAGATGCGTTAGGTGAAACGCTGGCGCTGCGCAATGAAGTGAGTACGTTCTTAACGTTAACAGACGGCAAAGCCCAGGTGACAGTGGTGGGAGAAATACCTTTGCAAACCGCTAACGCTATTGCTACGTCTTTACGCCCCGTCAGCAGTGTAAGTGAATAACCGCGCAATTGAGTAACAATGATAAGAGAAACCGCCACCGTAGTTGCCGTTAATGGCGATACGGTCACCGTAGAAGCAGCGATTAAATCGACCTGTAACGCATGCCAAGCACAAAGTGATTGTGGTACCGGCGTTATTTCTCGTGCGCTTGCACCGAAAACGCAGCAGTTGACGCTGCGCACTCCCATGCCTGTGCGGGTTGGCCAAGAAGTGACTGTAGGCATACCGGAAGCAGGTATTTTAAGTGCATCGGCTTGGTTGTATTTACTACCGCTCATAGCGTTTATCGGGGCATATTCGGTGTCTATATCATTACTTAGTAGTAACGGATTTACTCACGAGTTATGGGCCATGCTGCCAAGTGGGTTAGTAACCTTCTTTACCTATAAGCTAATTGCTTACAAGTTGCGTCGTGTAGAACGTACGAAATATCAACCTGTCCTATTGGGTCAACAAGATCACAGTGCAGTAGAACATTGATTTTTTGAAGGGCTTTACGCTGCTCAATGGTTTAATACGGGACTGCTCCATACATGCCGTTTTATACGAGGCCAATTTATACGAGATTATAGTGTTAACTCACGCTCATCAATGTAGCCAAGTTTTGAGATAGGCCGAGGAAGTCACGTCAGGTTGCCACTTCCATTCGTTATGTTTCTTGAAAGTAATAAATTTTCCACCACGCCAATTCGCTTTTCGCGCAAGAAATGGGTAAAATCCGCACGCGCTGCGTATAACCCTTTAAGCAAGGCAAGCAGCATTTTTTGTTTAATGAATTTTTCTGCAGGTAATTTCCAGCATTATGCAACAATCGCACATTCGTAACTTCAGTATTATCGCCCACATCGACCACGGTAAGTCTACGCTGTCAGACCGTCTAATCCAGCATTGTGGAGGGCTAACAGACCGTGAAATGGCTGAACAGGTTCTCGACTCAATGGACCTGGAAAAAGAGCGCGGTATTACTATCAAAGCGCAAAGCGTAACGCTGAACTACGAAGCGCGCGACGGTGAAACTTATCAGCTTAACTTCATCGACACTCCCGGACACGTTGACTTTACCTATGAAGTATCTCGTTCTCTTGCTGCCTGTGAAGGTGCGCTTTTGGTTGTTGATGCAGGTCAGGGCGTAGAAGCACAGACATTGGCAAACTGCTATACCGCCATCGAGATGGATATGGAAGTGGTGCCTGTACTAAATAAAATCGACCTGCCTCAGGCTGAACCAGACCGTGTTGCAGAAGAAATTGAAGATATTGTTGGTATCGATGCGCTGGACGCTGTGCGCTGCTCAGCAAAAACCGGTATCGGTATTGAAGATGTACTTGAAGTTATTGTAAATAAAATTCCGCCGCCAGAAGGTGACCGCGAAGCGCCACTTAAGGCGTTGATTATCGATTCTTGGTTTGACAACTATCAAGGCGTTGTTTCACTGGTACGTATTGTCGAAGGTCAGTTGACCAAGAAAGACAAAATTCAAATTATGTCAAACGGTCAAACGCATCAGGTTGACAAAATTGGTGTATTTACGCCTAAGCCACTCGATACAGGCACATTAAGAGCCGGTGAAGTAGGCTTTATCATTGCAGGGATTAAAGATATCCAAGGCGCGCCTGTGGGCGACACCATTACCTTGGCTCGCGAGCCAGCTGATGCAATGCTACCGGGCTTTAAAAAGGTTAAACCTCAGGTTTATGCCGGTATTTTCCCAATAAGCTCAGACGATTATGAAGATTTCCGTGACGCCCTGGCGAAATTAAGCCTGAACGACGCTTCACTATTCTATGAGCCAGAAAGCTCTGCAGCGCTAGGTTTTGGATTCCGTATTGGTTTCCTTGGCATGCTGCACATGGAAATCATTCAAGAGCGTTTAGAGCGTGAATATGACTTGGGTCTTATCACTACTGCGCCTACCGTAATATACGAAGTAGAAACGACCAAGGGCGAAACCCTTACCGTAGATAGCCCAGCTAAATTGCCTCCGGTAAATGATATCGCTGAAATTCGTGAGCCTATGGTTGAAGCCAATATTCTTGTGCCACAAGAGTATCTAGGCAACGTAATTACACTTTGCGTTGAAAAGCGCGGTATGCAAACCAACATGACATACCACGGTAAGCAAGTGGCGGTAACTTATGAACTGCCAATGGCAGAAGTGGTGCTCGATTTCTTCGACCGTTTGAAATCTACGAGCCGTGGTTTTGCATCGCTTGATTACAACTTTAAGCGTTTCCAGACATCAGACATGGTGCGTGTTGATATTCTTATTAACGGTGAACGTGTAGACGCGTTAGCAGTAATTACACATAGAGAAAACTCTCAAGGCCGTGGTCGTGAGCTGGTCGAAAAGCTTCGCGAGCTTATTCCACGACAAATGTTCGATATCGCTATTCAGGCGGCTATCGGTAACCATATTGTTGCAAGAAGTACAGTTAAACAGCTACGTAAAAACGTAATCGCGAAGTGTTACGGCGGTGACGTAAGTCGTAAGAAGAAACTACTTCAAAAGCAGAAAGAAGGTAAAAAGCGAATGAAGCAAGTGGGTAATGTTGAATTGCCACAAGATGCGTTCCTTGCAGTATTAAAGGTGGGCAAATAATGGCGAATTACTTCTCCTTGATTTTGGTGGCACTCACCTTAATAACAGGATTAATTTGGCTAGTGGATAGCCTAGTGTTTGCACCAAAGCGAAAAGCACGTTTACAGGCTGCGGCAACCGCAGAAGGAGCGGGCTATGGAGAAGATCCTCAACTGCCGTACCTTGTTGATACTTCGCAACAGATTTTTCCTGTAATCGCTTTCGTATTGGTATTGCGTTCGTTTTTATATGAACCATTTCAAATTCCTTCAGGCTCAATGATGCCCACTCTGTTAGTGGGTGACTTCATTTTGGTTGAAAAGTTTGCCTATGGCGTGAAAGACCCGGTTTTCAGAAGTAAGCTGATTGAAACTGGCGTTCCAGAGCGTGGTGATGTGGTGGTTTTCAAGTACCCTGAAGAGCCTTCAATAGACTACATTAAGCGCGTGATCGGTTTACCTGGCGATACTGTGGTTTATCAAAATAAACAGGTTTATATCAAACCGAAGTGTGAGACTGGCAACAACTGTCCTAAATTGAAAGCCGTACCGCTGACGTTCCAAGAGCGTGGTGAGTTTGTACAGGACATGGCGCAGCTTATGCGTTACACCGAAGATTTAGGCACGGTAGAGCACGACATTTTACGCCACCCAGTACGCGAGATTTCGCCGGTTAATTTTTATACCCAGCCTGGAACGCGCAGCAATGAGTGGATTGTGCCAGAAGGTCAGTATTTCGTGCTAGGCGATAACCGTGACAACAGCCGCGACAGCCGTTTTTGGGGTTTTGTGCCAGATGCAAACTTGGTTGGCAAAGCGGTGGCGATTTGGATTTCATTTGAATTTGAGCGCAGTCCGTCAGACTTCCTTCCAACTTGGGTACCAACAGGTGTTCGATTTGAGCGAGCAGGTGGCATTCATTAATGCAGGGAATTGATAAATATCGTCGTCTGTACAAGGCGATAGGCTACACATTTACCAATGAAGCTCTATTGGAACAAGCACTTACTCATCGCAGTGCGGCTAAACAGCACAATGAGCGACTAGAATTTCTGGGTGACGCTATTTTAGGCATGATTGTTGGGGAAACGTTGTTTAAGCGATTCCCAACTGTGCCAGAAGGCAAACTCACACGAATGCGCTCTACTTTGGTTAAAGGAGACACACTGGCAGAACTTGCAAAGGAAGCCAGTGTGGGTGAACTACTTAACTTAGGGCCCGGTGAGCTCAAAAGTGGTGGTCATCGCAGAAGTTCGATTTTAGCCGATGCAGTTGAAGCTATTTTAGGGGCTATTTACCTCGATTCCGGTATGGACGAGGTACGAGGCGTTATAGACCGTTTATGGGAAACCCGCATTAACAAACTAGACCCTAATGCCCACCCTAAAGACAGCAAAACTCGTCTTCAGGAGTTTTTACAAGGTCGTAAACAAGCGCTACCAACCTATGAAGTGCTGTCTATTTCAGGGAAAGATCATGCTCAGACTTTTGAAGTTAGCTGTCGGGTAGAAAGTCTACCAGAAGCGGTAGTGGCGTCTGGCAATAGCCGTCGAAAAGCAGAACAAGAAGCTGCTCGTTTAACATTGGAGAAGCTTGATGACAACGCATGATGAATCGAATTTGCCAGAAATGCCTGATATTCAAACTCGCTGTGGCCTAGTTGCCATAGTAGGTCGCCCTAATGTGGGTAAATCGACCTTGCTCAATCGCTTGCTAGGTCAAAAAGTAAGCATTACGTCGCGTAAGCCGCAAACCACGCGCCACCGCATTCTCGGTATAGATACCGATGGTGACTATCAAGCGATTTACGTTGATACCCCTGGACTTCACCAAGACGAAAAGCGCGCGATTAATCGCTACATGAACCGCGCGGCATCAAGCTCTTTGGCTGAGGTTGGTCTTGTGCTTTTCGTTGTTGAAGGCGATCGATTCAACGCCGAAGATGAAATGGTATTAAGTAAGGTTAAACAAGCAAACCTTCCTTGCTATCTCATCGTAAACAAGATGGATAAGGTTGAAGATAAAGAAAACTTTATGGTTCACCTTAAAAAGCTTGGCGAAAAGCACCCGTTTGAGCACATGATCCCTATCAGTGCTAAACAGGGCCGAATGGTTGACGAAATTAGAGAGTTAGTGGCCAAGTCGCTACCTAAAAGTGAGTTTTTCTTCCCGGAAGATTACATTACTGACCGCTCAAGCCGCTTTATGGCTGCTGAAATCATTCGCGAAAAGCTTATGCGCTTTACCGGCGATGAACTGCCTTACTCTACTACTGTGGAAATTGAGCAATTCAAAATGGCAGACAATGGTGTTTATCGTATCAGCGGTCTGATTTTGGTAGAGCGTGAAACCCAAAAACGCATGATCATCGGCAAAGGCGGAAAGCATTTGAAAACCATTGGTGAGCAAGCGCGTAAAGATATGGAAAACTTGTTCGACAACAAAGTATTTCTAGAACTTTGGGTGAAAGTGAAACAAGGCTGGGCAGACGATGAACGTGCTCTGCGCTCTCTAGGTTACGGTGACGACAGTAACTTCTAGTTCACGCTAATATTATCTTTATAACGCTAGTTAGCTGTAACTGGCGTTATATTAGCACGTTATATTAGCAAAGATAGTGAGTCAGCATTTTCGCCAAGTGGTGTAGCTGATGGCTTGTGGACAACTACCCCAGTTAGATGCGCTTATGTGGGCATTTACACGGTGGTTTATTTACTCGGTTTCAACACCTCTAGCAGGCACAACAACTTCTTTTTAGGAGCGGTATATGGCAATTTCAGATATGCGCAGGCAGTACTCAAAGGGCAGTTTGAGTGAGTCAGATATTACTTCAAGTCCATTTATCATGTTCGATAAATGGTTAAAAGACGCCATAGACGCCGGAATTCCTGATCCTACTGCAATGACGGTTGCCACCGTCGATGCCAGCGGCCAACCCTCTCAGCGTATCGTTTTGTTAAAAGATGTCAGTGAAAAGGGCTTTGTGTTTTTCACTAACTTAGGCAGCCGTAAGGCACAAGAGTTAGCGGTAAACCCTAAAGTGTCGTGCCACTTTCCCTGGTTTTTTATGGAGCGTCAGGTTCGCGTATGTGGCAGCGTTGAAAAGCTTTCTGTTTCTGAGAATGCTGCTTATTTCTTTTCGCGACCGAAAGACAGTCAGCTAGCAGCGTACGCGTCAAAACAAAGCAAACCTATTGGCAGCAGGGAGCTACTACTGACCCAGTTTAAGCAATTAAAAGATAAGTTTGCTAACAAAGAGCTTCCCGTGCCGGACTTTTGGGGCGGTTTCAGGATCGTGCCTCATCAAATTGAGTTTTGGCAAGGTGGAGAAGATAGGCTACATGACCGCTTTGAATACAACAAAACTGAAGATGGCGGGTGGGTAACACAGCGCCTTATGCCGTAGGGAATAAGTTCACCTTTCGTTCCCGCTAAAGTACTTCTCTAGAATGTGAGCCCGCTTAACTATTGAGCTTGTAGATAGCGTGCGGCGAGATAGGTAACAAGGAGGCATCTAAGCCGTGATTGATAGTCATTGCCATCTCGACTTACTTGCACAAAAGAAAGATCTTCGAGTAGCGTTAGAGAGTGCCAAAGCAGCAGGGCTTACCCGCATCATGGCGCCTAGCATTAATCCCGAATCTTGGCAGGCGTTACAAGCGCTCAATGAACGCTATGAAGGCCTTTTATCTATTGATACTGCGCTTGGACTCCATCCTTATTTTTTAACTGGCAGTGAGCTTGAAAAGCCAGAGCAAACACTCAAGAAGAGTCTTCGTCAACTTGAGGACGCTACGGCTAACTTGCACCCTTCGGTAAAAGCTTTGGGGGAAACAGGTATTGATGGGCATATAAGCGTGCCATTAGCGCTTCAAAAGGAAGCGCTACATAACCATTTGAAACTTGCCGATAAAGTATCGTTACCCGTAATTTTACATCACAGAAAAAGTCATCATCTGCTAGTTGAAGTATTGAAGCAAACCAAATACCAAGGTATAGGCGTTGTACATGCTTTTTCAGGAAGTATTGAAGCGGCCAAAGGGTATATTGAAAGAGGGTTTTACCTAGGTGTAGGCGGTACGATTACCTATGAGCGTGCTCAAAAAACACGAAACACCCTTGGTTTTTTGTTAGAACACCATTTTGATAAATTGCTTTTAGAAACGGATGCCCCTGATATGCCCATGTGCGGTAGACAAGGAGAAGCAAACGAACCTCGTTATTTATCAGATGTCGTTGATGTTATAAGCGACCGCTATGGCATGTCACATAAAGAAATAGTGTCCACCACCACAGTGAACTACACTCGACTATTTAATATTGATGCTGGAAGTGAAGCATAGACTTCCAAACTAGCTATCTAGCGCTTCTCTTTATTTCTTTTTGATTCGATTACCTGAATAAACCATGGACGAGATTTATAAAAGGCCCGGGTTAGGTAAATACCTAGCATGAGCGCTAAAAAGACGAGAATACACGCAATAAGAGCAAGCTGGTAACGCAATGTCAGTGGACTCTCGAGGACAGCCTGCGTGTTCATGTGAATATTCACATAACCTAGTAAATTTTCATTATCGTCAGTGATAACGCCAACATAGGTTAGCGGCGTTACACTTTGCGACTGACTCATCGACACCACACTGGCAATTTGAGGCAAAGGAGCAATATACCTCCCGTCCTTATCAAACACAGACAAGGCAAGAATGTGTGGCTCGTCGACCAAAATAGAGGCGACACTTTCAATATACTCCCGTTGAGTGAGAGTATCAGATAGCGCGGAATCTACATTGTTCTCAGTTTCCTGATTCGAAAGTGCGTCAGCGATAAAGGCAGGTTGTAGCAGTTTTGCATACTGCCTTGCTATGCTCTCACCAGAGAAGCGAGTTTGAACGGTAAGCCAGTCGTTTTGGTATTGTTGGAATAACAGAAGCAATACCACTATCAAAGCAAACACCGCACTCACTACTATTGTGTGGAACAATCGCTTTAGAACTGTGTACAACGAATGCGAGTCATTCTTTGTTTGTGAAGCTGCTTTGCTTAGCCCGTCTACCAATTCGCTTTTCCATAAAGTCACGAGGGTTGCCTAACAGTAGGATAATTCGAAATAATTTAAAAGGAGATATTTTATTAGTTAGCCTAATTGGTTAGCATTAGAGCACCATTTGCCAATCACCGCAGTTTCTGTGTGCGTTATGAAAGACACTCTTCTTAATAATATCGATAATGACGATATCCATTTAGCTTCTTTTTTGTCTCATGTAGTTAGCAATAGTCACAACGACAGTGCGTATTCACATACGTTAACCGTTATTGGTCAAGCTGTAACACCTTATCTACTGCACAGCGTTTTAATTAAACTCAACGATGTGTTTACTCCTTCTAGCGCTGCTTTCCATCATTTACACAAGCAAATGGGGGATGATGTAATAGAAATTAGAGGTGCTTTGCAAAACACTGAGCTTGAGCAGATTAAGCCACTGCTGGGCGACGTATCCAAGGCATATAATGTTGATGTTGGTTTGCAGGGCTCTCGCCCCTCATTGTCTGAGCCAGGACTACTGGTCATGGACATGGATAGCACTGTCATCGCGATTGAATGTATCGATGAAATAGCTAAATTGGCGGGTGTTGGCGAGCAGGTGTCAGAAGTTACCGCTAAGGCAATGCGTGGAGAAATTGCGTTTAATGATAGCTTAACGCATAGGGTGGCGTGCTTGGAAGGCGTGCCAGTTAGTCACCTTAATCAAATTCGTGACAGCATACCTATCATGCCCGGCATTCAAGCCTTGCTCACTCACTTGAAACAGTACAATTGGAAATTAGCGATCGCCTCAGGTGGGTTCACCTTTTTCGCTGACCACCTAAAAGCAAGGCTTGGACTCGATTTTGCCATTTCTAACACGCTTGCGGTGAAAGACGAGCAGCTGACTGGAAAAGTAGAGGGTGAAATTGTCAATGCAGACGTTAAGGCGCGAACCGTAAACGCCCTTGCCGAGAAGTGGCAAATTTCAGCCAAACAAACCGTTGCTATGGGTGATGGAGCTAACGATTTGGTAATGATGGCTGAATCAGCGCTAGGCGTGGCGTGTCACGGTAAGCCACTGGTTAATGAAAAGGCGGATGTGGCAATCCGCATTGGCAGTTTACATAGCCTTCTGTATTTTCTAGACAAGTAGTTAACGAGAGTCTGTAATACAAGTGCTAGTTTTGGGGCAATAAAACTAGCGCTTCACACTTTATCGATTACCTTTCACCAGCCACAAGTTTCCAAAATCTTGTGATTAAAATTCTCCCGTGATGGGTTTTAACCTACGGGCTCATTTAAATTGATAGGCTTTGCGATTTCACTACGCGTTGCGCGCAATGGCCTTAGGTTGAACCGCACTTTTTAACGTTTTATTGGCCGTGATGTCTTCCACTGTAAAGCCGTATCTTATAAGTACTTCATCTGTGACATCGACCAGGTGAGAGCACGCTGCAATACTCCACATTTTCTTCTCTAGCTCACGGGCCCGGTGCATGGCGTACATGGTGACATAATTGATTTCCGTTTGCAGCATAGTCATGTCTGGCTTGCCGGTTGTGGTTAGCATGACATGAATAGCCACGAACTGGCCGCGAACCATAGCTTCTCTAATAAATGCTCGGCGCTGCTCGTTATTTTCGAATTTATCGGAATAGCGAGGAATGATCGCCATTCGCGGCTCTTTTTGTGATGCATCGAATGAGATAAATAATTCCTGTCGCAACGGCATATTTTCAAGCTTAACGGCCTTAATGCCACTTTGTACAAAAGGTATATCTTGTTTTCTGTCTCTAAAGAGAAACTCTAAATTCACTTGCCCACGTTCGGCGTATTGCGTGGTTAGGGTGGTTATGCGTTCGTCCTGCTTTCCAACAATACAAGCCTGTGGAGTGTAGCGAACACCTTCCTTACTCATTAAGAAGGATAGGGAAGTAGCGTTTCGCGCATTAATACATCGAAGCGCCTGTCCCATGCCTGGTACTTCTTCTTCGTCGTTCTCTACTTTAAGGCTGCCTTTGTTCTTTTTAATCAGTTCTTCAAAGAAGTTTCTAGCACTTTTGCCTTCGTCGCCCGGCATAGTTTTTAAATGAAGAATGTTCTTGTCGACATTGTGATAAATGATTTCGTATTGCAAATGCATGACATCAAAGGAACTGGCAATTTCTTGCAGACGAGGGAAAGCGACTTCTACTTTGCCCTCTAAATTACCTTTATATTCTTTGCTCAACTCTATACGAAGTCCAAGTCCATGCACCGAAATATCTTCGCTGATCCCTTTGTGCACCAGTTCTTCATTATTGAAGCGAGCTTCAATTTGGGTTCTCAGCTGATAGCGACTTTCAATGCGTTGCTCTTCATATTTAAACCTGACAACCTGAACATTCGAAGGAGCGCGATTGCGCGGATGCCCAAAATTTCGCAGATGAGAGAGGTTTTCTCGATTAAACTTAAACTCGTTGTAGGTCTCTTGCCCTGTTACTGAGGTTACATCGGTTACGTGTGCCAAGAATCGCAGGTTTTTCAGCTTTGACATTAGTCGAGCCGATGGCGGAGTGTTCAGTTTTTTAACTTTATTACCGACAGAATCCGGAATGGAAAGCGGAATATGGGCCTGCTCAGGGTCAACCTCTGTTAAGGTTATTTTAAATACACGCCAACTCGCTTTTTTAGAGCCAAACCCTAAAAATACTCGGGTTAGTACGTCTTTTTGCAAGAGTTCCTCGTAAGACGCTGAGTAAAAGTAGACCTTGTCGTTCTGCAAATGAGTAAAACTAAATACGAAAATCTCTCTTACTTCTTCTGACTTCTGCAATAAGCGCATAAGCCTTTCCTGGGTGAGTAAGAAGTTCAATCGACAGTTATCGTCTTCGTCTTGCCAATACTGTACGGTTTCGCGGTTCACTTCGTTAACCATAGCAAACCGGGGAACCAGCGTTTTATTAATGACGTCTATATACACCGGCAGCGTGGGGCTACGCGGCGAAAAGTACTGCTCACAAATTTTACTGGTAATCGCCTCAATCGTATTGCTCATATTAACTTTATATCGGCGTTTATTGCCGTGTATAAAGCTTTCTAAGAATTTGTCGAATGCGGGGCTTGGCTTTTCTTTATCTCGTTGCAAGGCAAGATAGTTAACATCGTTTTTAGTTATTATCTTTACGAGCTTATATGCAATGCCATTCTTTTTGTCCATGGCAAATTCATTCTCTAAGCCCCTAAAGAATATAAACAGCGTTTCTCCTTTTTTGAAAAACGCGTCTTTAGAGAGTTTTACCTGCAAGCCTTCAAGAGATATATCAACACTCAAACCGCGCATTGATTGATTGGCGCTATTAAATAACTCTACAGCCACAGCGAAGTTCATGCGTTCAGTGTTGCGCTGTCTGTAATCAAGCAGGTTTACGGTAGGAACTTTAAACTGCTCCAATACTGCCGAGCGCTTTTTGAGTTCAGGATTTTCTTTATCAGCGCGTTCTTGTGCGAGTTCTTTTTCGCGCATTAAGCGAAAGTTGTTTTCGGTGTTTTGTACCGCTTCGTAAACACCGTAAGTATATCGGCCAAATACCCTCAACTGCTCTTCAAACTTGTCAACAGCGACGTCATCCATGTAATGGCTACGTCCTTCGTGTACATATTTATTGCACTTTCCGTCAACATGACCACGCAAGTCTATGGTGCGCATACAGGGTTTGGCTAGGCGTTTCACTTCCATTTTGATGAGGAAGCGCTTTTCTTTCGGCACATCAGATGCAGTTTGAAGCAATACCTGGTTAAACTCAGGCTCATTAACCATGGGCTTTAGCTGTTCAATAATATCAGCATATTGCTTTAAATCTTGACTCATGAATGCGCAACTTTGTTGTTTAGTATCATTATTTTAGTTGTTATCGGCAAATCAGCAAAACTCATTAACCCGTAAAGTCGTTATACTTTTGTACCAGTTTTACTGGAGGAGAACTGACCTTAGGTTTGTGCTTATTTCACCGTTGTTAAGTGTTAGAATACTCTTTTTAAGCAATGGATAAAACTGGAATATGGCAAAACGTAAAACTGCTTATGTGTGTTCTGACTGCGGTGCAGAGTTCCCTCGCTGGCAAGGTCAATGTTCGGAGTGTAAAGCGTGGAATACGATAAGTGAGTTTGTGGTTGCAAGTGCCAAAAGTGTCGCACGCCAAACCACGTCAGGCTATGCAGGGCAAACCGCTGCCAAAATTGAGACATTAAATGCAATAGATCTCGAATCACTACCGCGATTCTCGTCAACATTTAAAGAGCTAGATAGAGTGTTAGGGGGCGGGATAGTCCCTGGGGCAGCTATGTTAATTGGTGGCTCGCCAGGTGCAGGCAAGAGTACGCTTCTGCTTCAAGTAATGTGTCAGATGGCAAAAAGTGAAACCGCGCTTTATGTCACGGGGGAAGAGTCGCTTCAGCAAGTCGCCATGCGAGCAAAGCGCTTAAATCTACCTGACGACAAGCTGATGATGTTAGCCGAAACAAACGTGGAAACTATCTGCGATTTAGCCCTTACGAAAAAGCCTAAAATTATGGTTATCGACTCTATTCAGGTGATGCATGTGTCAGACGTTCAGTCTGCGCCAGGCAGTGTGTCGCAAGTACGAGAAAGCGCGGCGTATTTAACGCGCTTTGCCAAGCAAAATCATATTGCTATGTTCATTGTTGGCCATGTAACAAAAGACGGTAACTTGGCGGGTCCGAAAGTTCTTGAGCACTGTATCGACAGCTCTATGATGCTGGAAGGAGAAAGTGATGGTCGCTACCGTACGCTTCGAAGTCATAAAAACCGCTTTGGTGCGGTAAATGAGCTCGGCGTGTTTGCCATGACAGAAAAAGGCCTTAAAGAGGTAAGCAACCCATCGGCCATATTCTTAAGTCGAGGTGACAATGAAACGCCAGGGTCTAGCGTTATGGTTATCTGGGAGGGCACCCGCCCGTTACTTGTAGAAATACAGGCGTTGGTAGACTATTCGCAGATGTCGAACCCAAGGCGAATCGCTGTAGGGTTGGATCAGAACCGTTTGTCGATGCTGCTCGCGGTTTTGCATCGCCATGGCAATGTGCAAATGAACGATCAAGACGTTTTTGTCAACGTGGTAGGTGGTGTAAGAGTATCAGAGACCAGTGCAGACTTAGCCTTATTATTGGCCATGATTTCAAGCTTTAGAAATCGCTCGCTGCCCAGAGATTTAATTGTATTCGGCGAAGTCGGGCTAGCCGGCGAGATTCGCCCGGTTCCTAACGGAACGGAACGCATTATCGAAGCAGCGAAACATGGTTTTAAGCGGGCGATCGTGCCAAAAGCCAATGCGCCTAAGCAAGCCATTAATGGTATGAAAGTGGTGCCGGTAGCGCGCTTATCTGAGGCGTTAGACGCGCTTGAGTAATGCGAAAGGCTGAACATTTAAGTAAAGTGTTGACGGTGCCTGTTAAATTGAAAGGCCTATTAAATGGGCCTTTCCTGCATTAAACGAGTGAAACGCGTTTTTTAAAGGTTAATGTGGCGCCTGATAAACCGCATCAACTAATGCATTCAGGTCTTTCTCTTCAATACTGGCGTCGTCGCTGTTTAAAGTAATTAAACGACGAAGGGCGCTAATGCTGTCTACATCCATTCGCTCAACTTTACAGCCTAATGAAACCCGTTCTTTTCTACTGTCGGCATGACGATACAACTGCGAAATAGAAAGGGTTATTACAGGACTGTCTTCATTTGCTTGGAAGGTAGCAGTGTAAGGGTCGTGACTGTCAAAAGGTAAGTGTGACAACGCCGTTTCGGTAGCTTGAAGTTTAATGCCTTGAAGCGATACGTCGCTGACTACCACATCAATACTAACGTCATTGTGTGCCAGTGTGCCATTTACATTCAGTGACACCCGTTGAAATTGGCGCTTATCCGTCATTTTTCAAATACCCAGTTATCATTAACGCTGTTATATCAGTCCGCGTAGATAATTGCCCACTGAGTGGGTAATGACCTATGCGGACTGGTATTAGTATTGGCTAATTTGCGTGGGTTCGCAATGAAAAGCGAACAAATAAAAAAGCCGCTATCAGCGATAGCGGCTTTAGGCGTAAAGCAGAGGTACAGATCTTACATCTCTGAATTTGTGTTATTTAGACATACGCTTATATTTAAGGCGGTGCGGTTCAACCACATCTTGTCCAAATTCTTGCTTCAACCAGCTTTCGTAGTCTGAGTAGTTACCTTCGAAGAAGTTGATGTTACCTTCATCGCGGTAATCCATAATGTGTGTTGCTACACGGTCTAGGAACCAACGGTCGTGCGAGATAACCATGGCACAGCCTGGGAACTCCAACAACGCGTTTTCCAAAGCGCGAAGTGTTTCTACGTCTAGGTCGTTGGTTGGCTCATCCAGTAGCAATACGTTACCGCCTGCTTTAAGCAGTTTCGCAAGGTGAACACGGTTACGCTCACCACCTGACAAGTCTTTGATGAACTTCTGCTGGTCGGTGCCTTTAAAGTTAAAACGGCTGCAGTAGGCGCGGCTGTTAATTTCAAAGTTACCAATGCGAATAATGTCTTGTTCGTCAGAAATTTCTTTCCACACGGTGTTGTTTTCGTTCATGTGGTCGCGGAACTGTTCTACCGCAGCAATTTGAACGGTTTCACCTAAATCGATGGTGCCTGAATCAGGTTGCTCAGCACCGGTAAGCATTCTGAACAAGGTTGATTTACCCGCGCCGTTAGGGCCTACGATACCTACAATGGCACCCTTTGGTACTTTAAACGTTAAGTCGTCGATAAGTACGCGATCGCCATACGACTTTTTAAGGTTGCTTACTTCAATAACCTTGTCACCTAAGCGTTCACCTGGTGGAATGAAAAGCTCATTGGTTTCATTACGCTTTTGGTAATCGCTGGTAGATAGTTCTTCAAAGCGGGCCATACGAGCTTTACTTTTAGCATGACGACCTTTCGGGTTTGAGCGTACCCACTCAAGTTCCTGTTTCATGCTCTTCATACGTGCCGTTTCGGTACGCTCTTCTTGCTCAAGTCGGTTTTCTTTTTGCTCCAACCAAGAAGAGTAGTTACCTTCCCACGGAATACCTTCACCACGGTCAAGTTCTAAAATCCAACCTGCAACGTTATCAAGGAAGTATCTATCGTGGGTAATAGCGACTACCGTACCTTCATAATCGTGAAGGAAACGCTCTAGCCATGCGACTGATTCTGCGTCTAAGTGGTTAGTGGGTTCGTCTAGAAGCAACATTTCAGGCTTTTCTAGAAGTAGGCGGCACAGCGCTACACGGCGGCGTTCACCACCAGATAGTTTGCTAACGTCCGCATCCCACGCTGGAAGGCGAAGGGCATCAGCAGCACGCTCTAATGCATTTTCTAAGTTGTGGCCATCTTTGGCTTGAATAATAGCTTCTAACTCGCCCTGCTCTTTAGCAAGGGCGTCAAAATCAGCGTCTGCTTCTGCATAAGCTGCATATACTTCATCTAGGCGAGTTAATGCGTGTTTAACGTCGGCGACGGCTTCTTCTATATTGCCGCGAACATCTTTTGTTTCATCAAGCTGAGGCTCTTGTGGAAGGTAGCCCACTTTTAAGCCCGGTTGAGGACGCGCTTCACCTTCGATGTCGGTATCTACGCCGGCCATAATGCGAAGTAAGGTAGATTTACCTGCACCGTTTAGACCTAGCACACCAATTTTGGCGCCTGGGAAAAAGCTAAGTGAGATATTTTTTAGAATGTGTCTATTAGGTGGGACGATTTTGCCCACGCGATGCATACTGTAAACGTATTGCGCCATGCTCTATCCTCGCTGAATAAGCGGTGAAAAATAAAAAAGTGATTGTGGTCTATTCTACTCGTAACAGGGTAGTTTGTGCCAGTTACTTACGCTTAGTGTATTTGTGCTTGGCGATATTTTAATCACTCATGCCAAAAAGATCGATTTATGCATCGGTTGGCGAGTTGATTTAAGGTAAACTTGTTTTTATAAGCATGAGTAAACATGGGCTTTAGGGTGAGCTAGCAAACAGCAATAAAGAACCCAAAGCGATAGACTCAACACTATTCATATCTCTGAACAGGTAATTATGATGACCGCTATGAGTAAACGCACATACAGTCTGGAAGAGCTTGCCAAACATGTAAGTGGGGAAGTGCAGGGCGATGGAAACATTACTATCTCTGCAGTAGGTACGTTATCCGGTGCAGCATCGCACCAAATTTCGTTTCTAACAAATCCTAAATACAAGCCGCAGTTAAAAGATACTCAGGCTGGTGCGGTAATTCTGCACAAAAACTTAAAAGATGATAGCCCAGTTCCAGCGTTGGTTGTGGCAAACCCTCATGCAGCGTTCGCCCTTATCGCTCAGTTGTTTGATACTACTCCAGCGGTAGCGACAGGTATTGCTGAGACAGCGGTTATTGCGCCATCTGCCCGCATCGGCAGTGATGTATCGCTAGGCCACAATGTAATCATTGAAGAGAACGTGGTTTTAGGCGATAGAGTTACTGTAGGCGCGAATACGGTTATTCGTAGAGGTACCCATATTGGTGAAGGCTGTACCATTCACCCGAACGTAACTATCTATCATGACGTTGTGATTGGTAAGCGCGTGACAATTCATAGCCAAACAGTTATTGGTGCGGCAGGCTTTGGTTACGCAAACGATAAAGGCGTTTGGATCCCTATTCCACAAACAGGGTCGGTTCGCATTGGTGACGACAGTCAGATTGGCGCAAGCAGCAGCATTGACCGCGGCGCCATGGAAGATACGATTTTAGGCACTAACGTTATTATCGATAACCAAGTACAAATTGGCCACAACTGTATTATTGGTGATCACTCTTGTATTTGCGGCGCTACAGGTATTGCTGGTAGCTGTCATATCGGCAAGCACGTTATTATCGGTGGTGGAGTGGGCATTAATGGCCATATTAGCATTTGCGATAATGTTCAGGTGACTGGCTATACCATGATTGTACAAGATATCACTGAACCGGGTGTTTATTCTTCTGGCCAGCCAGCACAAACCAACCGTGACTGGCGCAAAAATACGGTTCGCCTTGCCAAAATTGGTAGTTTATTTGACCGTGTTAAAGCCCTGGAAAAACAGGTCTGATCTCGCGCTGGCGCAGGTATTTCGTTAAACCTGCGCCATTTATATTAATTTGGTCACAAAGCGGTATACAAGCCCCCGAAAATGACTAGAATATGGCTCGAATTTGAGCAATCAGTGCGTAACGCCATATAAAAACCGCAGTTAAGGAGCCCCCATGTTTTCTCGCGAAATGAATATAGCCGACTTCGATCCTGAATTAGCCGATGCAATGTCTAAAGAGGTTGAGCGTCAAGAACATCACATAGAGCTAATTGCCTCTGAGAACTACTGTAGCCCACGTGTAATGGAAGCACAGGGTTCGCAGCTTACTAACAAGTACGCGGAAGGCTACCCAGGCAAGCGTTACTACGGTGGTTGTGAGCACGTAGACGTTGTTGAACAACTTGCTATCGATCGTGCAAAAGCACTATTTGGTGCAGACTACGCGAACGTTCAACCGCACGCTGGTTCACAAGCTAACTCTGCCGTATTCATGGCACTACTTGACGCAGGCGATACGGTATTGGGAATGAGCCTTTCTGAAGGTGGTCACCTTACTCACGGTTCACACGTAAACTTCTCTGGTAAAACCTACAATGCTGTACAGTATGGTCTGAACAAAGAAACCGGTGAAATCGATTACGCTCAGGTTGAGGCACTTGCTAAAGAGCACAAGCCGAAAATGATTATCGGTGGTTTCTCTGCGTATTCTGGCATTGTTGATTGGGCAAAATTCCGTGAAATCGCTGATAGCGTTGGCGCTTACTTGCTCGTAGATATGGCGCACGTAGCAGGTCTTGTAGCTGCGGGCGTTTATCCAAACCCGCTTCCTCACGCTCACGTGGTAACAACGACTACTCATAAAACCCTTGCTGGCCCACGTAGTGGTTTAATCCTTTCTTCATGCGGCGATGAAGCGATTTACAAAAAGCTAAACAGCTCTGTATTCCCAGGCAACCAAGGTGGCCCTCTTTGCCACGTGATCGCAGCTAAAGCGGTTGCATTCAAAGAAGCCCTACAGCCAGAATTTAAAGTATATCAGCAGCAGGTTGTTGCAAATGCGAAAGCTATGGTTTCTGTAATGCAAGAGCGCGGTTATAACATCGTTTCTGGCGGTACTGACAACCACTTGTTCCTTCTTGACCTTATCGACAAGGACATCACGGGTAAAGATGCTGACGCAGCGCTTGGTGCCGCAAATATTACGGTAAACAAAAACTCAGTGCCAAATGACCCGCGTTCACCGTTTGTAACCAGCGGTCTTCGTATTGGTAGCCCAGCGATTACTCGCCGTGGTTTCAAAGAAGAACAAGCTAAGCAAGTTGCAACATGGATTTGCGACATTCTAGATAACATGGGCGATGAGTCTGTTATCAAACGTGTTCAAGACGAAGTGGTTGCACTTTGCGCACAATTCCCTGTTTATAAATAAATAGGTTTGTGTTTTATTGCGTACTTTGGTACTAATGCTGGACTAACTAGTCTAGGTTCAATTTAGATACCTAAGTACGCAATATTTAAGGATTATTCATGTTTTGCCCGTTTTGTTCAGAACAAGAAACAAAAGTCATTGATTCTCGTTTGGTTGCAGAAGGGCAACAGGTGCGTAGACGCCGTGAATGTATGGTGTGTCACGAGCGCTTCACGACCTTTGAAAGTGCCGAACTCGTGATGCCTCGCGTTATTAAACGCGATGGTTCTCGTGAACCGTTTAACGAAGATAAACTTCGTGCAGGCTTGCAACGCGCACTCGAAAAGCGCCCTGTGAGCACAGAAAAAGTTGAACAATGTATCCTCTCACTTAAGTCACAGTTGCGCGCAACCGGTGAACGCGAAGTGAGCAGTGAATTGCTCGGCAACCTAATTATGAAAGCCCTCAAAGAACTCGATAAAGTTGCTTATGTCCGGTTCGCCTCCGTTTATCGCTCTTTCGAAGATATTCGTGAATTCGGAGAAGAGATTGCGCGATTAGGAGATTAAGTCGGCGACCTCTCAAGCGTCAGGCACTTAGGGCTACAACAGGAATCCAAGTGAACCACGATACGGTTAAAAACGATTATTTTTGGATGGCAAAAGCCATTCAGCTTGCCCAACAAGGGCGTTTTACCACTTCTCCTAACCCTCGCGTAGGCTGTGTAATTGTTGACGAAAACAATCAATTGCTTGGTCAGGGATATCACATTCAAGCTGGCACACCCCATGCCGAAGTGCATGCATTAAGACAAGCATCTAACGCACGTCCGCAGGGCGCAAAGGGCGCGACGGCATACGTTACACTTGAACCTTGTAGTCATTTTGGTCGCACACCGCCTTGCGCTGTTGCCTTGGTAGAAGCAAAGGTAGCGCGTGTTGTTATTGCTATGACCGACCCGAATCCAAACGTATGCGGTAACGGTATTAGCATTCTGCAGGAAGCAGGCATTGAAGTGGTAAGCGAAGTGATGGCTGCTGAGGCCGCAGCGCTAAACCCTGGGTTTATTAAACGCATGCTTACCGGTAAGCCCTTTGTTCGCGTGAAATTAGGCATTAGCCTAGATGGAAAAATAGCCCTTCAAAATGGGGTGAGTCAGTGGATTACTGGAGCAGAGGCAAGACGGGATGTGCAACAGTATCGTGCACAAAGTTGCGTGGTGCTCACAGGCTCAGGTACGGTGAAAGCCGATAACCCTAGTTTGTTGGTTAGAGAACAAGAAGCACAGTTCACTAATTATCCTCTGGAACACATTCGTCAACCTGCCCGTGTTGTTATCGATGGCAAAAGCGCGCTTAGTCGAGGCTACGCATTGTTTAATGACGGCAACCTAACCTTAACTGCTACATCGCAAGCCCACCCAGATACGGCAACACAGCACTATCTTTCGGTAGATGAAAAAGGCGGTAAACTCAATTTACATTCACTTATGTCAGCACTAGGCGATAAGCAATATAATGAAGTGTGGGTGGAAGCAGGCCCAGGCCTTGCCGGTGCATTATTGCAAGAAGGGCTGGTGGATGAACTTATTTGCTACCAAGCGCCTAAGCTTTTAGGTGATAAGGGAGTCAGTATGGTTAATTTACCCGCGTTCACGTCGCTAAATGAATGTATTTCGCTTTCGCTTATTGAAAATCGTCAAGTGGGTAACGATATTAAGCTTATCTTCCGTCCTGATGTTAGCAACACCCGTGGTTAACGCGATTAAAGAGGAACTTTATGTTTACTGGAATTATTCAAGCGCTAGGTACAATTAAGAAGCTTGATAACCGTGGCAACGATATTCGACTTACCGTTTCATCGCCTACGCTTGATATGTCTGATGTCGCACTCGGCGACAGTATTGCGACCAATGGTGTTTGCTTAACAGTTACTGATATGGGCCCCGATTATTATTGTGCAGATGTGTCGGCAGAGACCATCAAATTAACGGGCTTTGCACATTACAGCGCAGGCTCTACGGTGAATCTTGAGAAAGCGATGCGTCCAAGCGACCGTTTAGGTGGTCATATCGTTTCCGGTCACGTTGATGGTGTAGGCGAAGTTACACAAATTATTAAGCACTCAGACTACGTAGAGTTCTGGGTAAAAGCGCCAGAAGCCTTGGCTAAATATATTGCGCATAAAGGCAGTATCACCGTTGATGGTATCAGCTTGACAGTTAATGAAGTTAACGGTGCAGAATTTATGCTTTGGATCATTCCTCATACGTTGCAAGAAACCATTATGGGGAGCTATAAAGTGGGCACAGCGGTGAACCTAGAGGTTGATGTTATTGCGCGCTATTTAGAGCGATTGATGCTGGGCGACAAAGCCGCCGAGCCAAAAAGCAAAGGCATTGACATGGCATTTCTTGCCGAGAACGGATTTTTAAGAAAATAACCCTACAAGAAGCACACAACATGGCATTTAACACTACACAAGAAATTATTGAAGACATTCGCCAAGGTAAAATGGTTATCTTGATGGATGACGAAGACAGGGAAAATGAAGGCGATTTGATAATGGCGGCAGAGCATGTGACGCCTGAAGCCATTAACTTTATGGTAACCCACGCTCGCGGTTTAGTGTGTTTACCAATGACGCAAGAGCGCTGTCGCACCCTGAATCTTCCGCTTATGGTGGATAAAAACGAAGCACAGTTTTCTACCAACTTCACTGTGTCTATTGAAGCGGCAACCGGCGTGACCACAGGTATTTCGGCGGCAGATCGCGCAACAACCATTAAAGCTGCTGTAGCGAAAGACGCGAAAGCGACAGACATTGTACAGCCGGGTCATATTTTTCCGCTAATAGCTAAAGACGGTGGCGTGTTAAACCGCGCAGGTCACACTGAAGCCGGTGTAGATTTACCGCGTTTGGCAGGGTTAGAGCCTGCTGGGGTTATTGTAGAAATCCTCAATGAAGACGGCACGATGGCCCGTCGTCCAGAACTAGAAAAGTTTGCTGAAAAACATAATCTTAAAATCGGCACCATTGCTGATTTAATTGAATATCGCAATCTCAACGAAACCACCATTCAAAAGGTCGCTCAATGCAATATGCCAACCGAGTATGGTGACTTCGAGCTTCACACGTTTAAAGACAGCATCGACAACCAACTTCATTTCGCACTTAAAAAAGGCGAAATTAAAGAAGATGAGCCGACACTTGTACGTGTACACCTTCACAATACGTTTAGTGATCTTCTTGGGTCTACCCGCGGTATTCATCGCTCGATGACGCTTGCCGATGGCATGCGCAAAATTTCAGAAGACGGTGGCGTATTGGTGCTATTAGGTAAAGAAGAGCATATTGAAAGTCAGGTACGCCGCTTTGCCGCAGAAGACCGAGGCGAGCGACCGACTGGCGCTGACTGGCAGGGATCGTCACGCACTATTGGTGTAGGCAGTCAAATTCTAGCATCAATGGGCGTACACAAAATGCGTCTTCTTAGTAAGCCAATTAAATATCACGCACTTTCAGGTTACGGCCTTGAAGTAGTGGAGTACGTGCACGACTAGTACTTAGCTGTAGGGCGGAGCTCAAGTGGAGAGGGTTTGCGACAAGCACTCCGTTCCCACATTGAGTCAAGCTAACGTACCCGTTTACGAATAGTTGAAGTTAAAGAAACAATCGATTTAGTTTGGGCGCAGTTGTGGTATACTTCGCGCCGTTTTTTCTCGAGGAATGAATCCATGCAGGTAATTGAAGGTAATATCAGAGCAACCGGTAAGAAATTTGCTATCGTTGTATCACGCTTTAATAGCTTTGTAGTTGAAAGCTTACTTGAAGGTGCACTAGACACACTAGAGCGTCACGGTGAAGTGAGTGATGACGATATCACGTTAGTACGTGTACCTGGTGCTTACGAGTTACCTGTAGTAGCTAAGAAATTAGCTGAGAAAAAGTCATTTGACGCCATCATCGCACTAGGTGCGGTTATTCGTGGTGGTACACCACACTTTGATTTTGTAGCAGGCGAATGCAACAAAGGTCTTGCGCAAGTTTCTCTTGAATACGGTGTACCCGTATCATTTGGCGTAATTACAACAGATTCAATTGAACAGGCTATCGAGCGTTCAGGAACCAAAGCGGGCAACAAAGGTGCAGAAGCTGCACTTGGTGCGCTGGAAATGGTTAACGTTATCGATGCTGTTGAAAAGCTTTAAGGTAAACATTAAGTGAAAGTTTCAGCTCGTCGTAAAGCCCGTGAACTCGCTCTGCAAGGCGTGTATTCATGGCAAATGAGTCACAACGATATTCAGCAGGTTGAACTGGCGCTAGCCACCAGTAACGACATGCAAAAGGTAGATATGGCGTATTTCCAAGCTCTGCTTCGCGGTGTTGCACACAACGCAAGTAAACTTGATGCGACCATCAAGCCTTACCTTGGCCGTTTGCCTGAAGAGTTAGACGCTATTGAAAAAGCAATCTTGCGCATTGCGACGCTGGAACTGACCGAGCGCATTGACGTCCCTTACCGCGTAATTATTAATGAGGCGATTGAGCTTGCTAAAGCATTTGGTGCTGAAGAAAGTCACAAGTTCATTAATGGTGCACTGGACAAAGCAGTGCGCACTTTGCGCAAAGACGAGCGCGACTAACCTTACCGTGGCGGCATGGACTGCCGCTAAAAGGGTTTAAAAATTACCGTGAAAGAATTTGACCTTATCGGCCGCTACTTTTCAAACAGCGGCCACAAACGCAAAGACGTTGTTATTGGTATTGGTGATGACTGTGCTGTAACAACGGTTCCTGAAAACCAACAGCTTGCCGTTACCACAGATACCCTGGTTGCAGGTGTGCACTTTTTGAAAGACGCACCGGCGAAGTCTGTTGCGTATAAAACAGTGGCGGTAAACTTAAGCGACCTTGCCGCAATGGGCGCAGAGCCAGCGTGGATTAGTTTATCTCTGTCATTACCGGAAGTGGACGAAACTTGGCTAGATGACTTTGTTTCGGGCCTTTATGAGCTAACTCAGTACTATTCTGTACAGCTAATCGGTGGCGATACGGTTAAAGGCCCAATGGCGTTCACGATTACAGCTCAAGGCTTCATACCGCCAGGTTCTGAGCTAACGCGTAGCGGCGCTAAGCCAGGTGATTGGCTTTATGTCACGGGAACGCTTGGTGACGCAGGTGCAGGTTTAGACATCCTGCAAAATAAGCTGAGTGTAAGGGGTGAAGCGAAAGATGTCTTGGTAAATCGTCATTACTTCCCAACTCCTCGCGTAGCGGTGGGCACAGCTATCCGACGTATTGCAACGTCGTGCATTGATATCTCTGATGGTTTAATTTCAGATTTAGGTCATATCCTAAAAGCGTCTAATTGCGGTGCAAATGTTCATGTAGAGCGTTTACCGTTGTCACGAGCATTAACAAGCGCGGTTACACCAGAGCAAGCTATCGAATACGCGCTGTCTGCAGGCGATGACTATGAGCTTATTTTCACCGTAAGTGAAGAGCAGCGCGGAAGTCTTGAAACCTCGTTGGCAAGCACAAACGTGAAAGCCACATGTATTGGCCAATTAACCGGTCATAACGGCACACTTTCATTGCTCAAAGACAACGAAAAGTACACACCTGTTAACGTGTCAGGTTACGAGCACGCCTTTTAGGCAGCCGATTTGTCCGACAAAAGCAATAAAAAGGAAAAAGCATGCAGGCTGAGTTTCGCGCTAGAGTGAGTATGAAAAATCCCGTGCATTTTCTCGCACTAGGCTTTGGCAGTGGACTTATTCCTTTCATGCCGGGAACCTTTGGCTCACTTGCTGCGTTGCCCCTACTTATTGCCTGTAGCCAGATTTCCCTAATTTCCTTTATCGCGCTTACGCTGATATTCTCAGTTGTAGGCATTTACCTGTGTGGCAAGACTGCTGACGATATGCAGGTTCACGATCATGGCTCTATAGTGTGGGATGAAATAGCGGGCATGTTTGTGACCTTTCTGTTTGTACCTATTTCAGCGTCTTCTTTACTTGTAGGCTTTGTTCTATTCAGGCTTTTCGATATCTTGAAGCCTTGGCCAATAGGTATCATAGATAAGCGCTTACACGGCGGTACAGGCATTATGCTTGACGATCTTATCGCTGGCGCCATGGCATGCGGTTGTCTACATTTACTAATGGCGTTTTGGCCTGCCGCATTGGCTTTGTTTTAATTCATTACGAACATTCGCCGCCATTTTGTTAGACTTACCTTAAAGGAAAGCCAGTTGACGGTGAGCAAACTATTTACGAAAAAGCCCGCAAAATAGCGGGCTTTTTAATGTCTTAGTAATGATTTTAAAGCTTAATTAGTTAGCACTTAAACTGCTAGCCGCCGCAATAATACCTTCAGCATCTAAGCCGTGCTCTTTGTACATTTCTTGCTGTGTGCCTTGCAGTATGAAACTATCAGGCAGCCCTAACATCTTCACCGCTTTTAATACGCCATTTTGCTGCAAGTGTTCTAGTACGGCACTACCAGCTCCACCCATAATACAGCCGTCTTCCAACGTAATAAGTGCACTGTGCTCACTGGCAGCTTTTAATACTGCGTCGCCGTCTAACGGCTTAATGAAACGCATGTCGATAACGGTAGCGTCAATCGCCTCTGCAGCTTCAAGCGCGTAGGGCAGTAGGCAGCCAAAGTTTAAAATGGCGATACTTTCAGACTTGCCTTTTGATGATTCTCGACACGTACGAGATTTACCAATCTCAAGCTCTGTCATAGCTTCGTCAGGCGTGACACCCATGCCAGCACCGCGAGGGTAACGAACAGCAGCTGGTTTTTGTAGCTTGTGACCCGTGTAGAGCATTTGACGACATTCATTTTCATCTGAAGGAGCCATAACCACCATATTCGGAATACAGCGCAGGAAAGCGATATCAAACGCCCCCTGGTGAGTAGGGCCATCTGCGCCAACAATACCGGCTCTATCAATGGCAAACAATACGGGTAAGTCTTGAATCGCCACATCGTGAATGAGCTGGTCGTAGGCGCGCTGCAGGAACGACGAATAAATAGCAACAACCGCATTCATACCGTCTTTGGCAAGGCCCGCGCCAAAGGTCACCGCGTGCTGTTCAGCAATCGCAACATCGAAATACTGCTCTGGAAAACGCTGAGAAAACTCAACCATGCCTGAACCTTCGCGCATGGCTGGCGTTACCGCCATTAGCTTAGGGTCTTGTGCCGCCATATCACACAGCCATTTCCCAAAGATTGCAGAGTAGGTAGGGGCTGAAGGCTTAGATTTTGGCAAAGCATTGTCAGCCGGATTGAATTTTGGTACCGCGTGGAACTTGATAGGGTCTTCTTCAGCAACCGCGTAACCTTTACCTTTCTTGGTGACTACGTGAAGTAGCTGCGGGCCGTCAAACTTGCGCATATTGCGTAGCGTATCGACAACACCATTTACGTCGTGGCCATCGATAGGGCCAATGTAGTTAAAGCCAAGCTCTTCAAATATCGTGCCCGGGACAACCATGCCTTTAATGTGTTCTTCTGCACGGCTGGCAAACTCCTTAATAGGAGGTACATTGCTTAGCAGCTTTTTGCCGCCATCGCGTATAGAGTTGAAAAAGTTGCCTGTGAGCAAGCGAGCTAAGTGACTGTTCAACGCACCTACGTTTTCAGAAATAGACATTTCGTTGTCGTTAAGTACAACTACCATGTCTTTCTTGATATCACCAGCGTGATTAAGGGCTTCAAACGCCATACCAGCGGTCATTGCACCGTCGCCAATTACCGCTACAACCTTTCTGTTTTTGCCTTCTTTTTCGGCAGCCACAGCCATGCCCAGCCCTGCACTAATCGATGTAGACGAATGACCGACTGCAAAGGTGTCGTAGTCGCTCTCAGGCGGCCATGGGAAAGGGTGCAGACCATTCTTTTGGCGAATGGTACTCATGCGCTCTGCACGGCCTGTAAGGATTTTGTGCGGATAAGCTTGGTGACCTACATCCCACAGCAGTCGATCGAAGGGGGTGTCGTACACATAGTGCAAAGCGACGGTCAGTTCCACTGTGCCTAAACCAGATGCAAAGTGCCCACTGGTTTGGCTTACGCTGTTAAGTAAGTACTCACGCAACTCATCGGCGAGCTCGCGTAATTTGTCTTGGGGCAACTGCCTCAATTTATCGGGTGTTTGCGCAAGCGCAAGCGTTGGGTAATGTTGGAGATCTAAACTCATGTACTTATTATCTTTTTCAACATGGCGCGTGGCTAATGGTCGCGTTTTACCAAAAGCTCGCTAAACGCAATTAAACTGTCAGTATTGTAGGGTAAACGCGCCAATGCTTGAAGTGCATTATCGTGAAGCATTTCTAATTCTTGTTTAGCGCCTGTAATACCAAGTTTGGCTGGAAAGGTATTTTTCCCTAACGCTTCGTCTGACCCCGCGGGTTTACCTAATTTTTCGCTACTGCCTTCCACATCTAAAATATCGTCTTGAACTTGGAAAGCTAGCCCAATATCCGCGGCATAAGCCATTAAGTCAATTTTAGTTTGAGGCAGTAAGCCTTCACTAACAATGGCGACCATTTCTACGCAGGCTTTTAACAATGCACCGGTTTTCAATCTATGCAGCTGTTTTAGTTCTTCTAGCGAGATGGTTTTGCCGGTGCTGGCTAAATCGATAGCTTGCCCACCGCACATACCTATGTAACCCGCACTTTTCGCAAGTACAGACAGTAACTGGCTACGCTTTGTTTCAGCATACGTGCTTAATGGCGCATCAGCTAACACTGTAAATGCAAGTGCCTGCAGCGCATCGCCAGCTAAAATAGCGGTAGCCTCATCAAAGGCGATATGGCAGGTTGGCATACCGCGGCGCAAGTCGTCGTCATCCATGGCTGGTAAATCGTCGTGGACTAACGAGTAGGCATGCACACATTCAATGGCCATACTAATAGCCATTTGGTCTTTTTTGGGCACGTCTAGGGTGTTACCTACTACTTGAACAAGTAGTGGCCGCATCCGTTTACCGCCAGCAAGTAAGGCGTGACGCATTGCGTCTTTCAAGCGCGGCGCGTAATCGGGTAATTCGTCAATTAATGTAAGAAGAGATGCATCAGTTTGCTGTTTCACTTGCTGATGCAAAGCAGAAAAATTCATAGATTGCCTGTTAGTTAAAAATGAACGGTTTATGGCTGTTCACTTTCAGGAAGAGGGTGGAGCGTTTCTTCGCCTTGTTCACTTAGCAGTATTTTCACTTTTTGCTCAGCGTTTTCTAGCGATTGCTGGCCTTGGCGGGAAAGTGCTATACCGCGCTCAAATTTTTCTAGTGCTTTATTAAGAGGCAGATCACCGCTTTCCATTTCGTTAACGATAGCTTCTAGTTCTGATAAAGTTTCTTCAAAAGACGCTGATGCTTTTTCTGTCGTCATAAAAACACTCAATATAGTGGCCAAAATACGTATACCGCGCACATTAACCGAGGGTTGCACAAGGGTCAAATGGTTTGTCCGTATATCGCCTATATCACAGTAACATAGCTTTTTTTTCATCCAGTTCAAAAGGCAACATACAAGCAAATTGTGCTATATTCGATGCAAGGCTCACTAACCTTTCAGAAGTAACCGTGTTATTTACTGTGAAGGAAAAAGTAAGGCGCTGAAAAAGCGCTAGGTATTTTAGTTTAGAAAAAAGACAAAGCAGCGCTTTTACATAGAACCTACTTCATAATAAACAAATAAATGTGATATTTTTCAATAATGTCGTTTTAGTATTTCTATCTTTTGCCGATAGGGTATTTGTACACTAACAGCACTGACTGCGCATAAATGGGGAAGAGTGAGTGGATTTAGCAACCGTCATAGGTATGTTGGGCGCCATTGGTTTCATAGTTATGGCTATGATTCTGGGCGGCAGCTTGGGCATGTTCATCGACGTGCAATCAATACTTATTGTATTCGGGGGAACACTATTTGTTGTCCTATCTCAGTTTACGTTGGGTCAATTCTTCAGTGCGGGTAAAGTTGCTGGCAAAGCGTTCATGTTCAAAATTGAAACGCCTGAAGAGCTAATCGAGAAGATTGTTGAAATGGCAGATGCTGCACGTAAAGGCGGGTTTCTGGCATTAGAAGAAGCGGAAATTTCAAATGAGTTCATGCAAAAGGGTGTGGACATGCTGGTTGACGGCCACGACATTGAAGTGGTGAGAGAAACGTTAGCTAAAGATATTTCTATGACAACGGAAAGGCATGAGTTCGGCGCTTCTATATTTAAAGGAATGGGTGACGTAGCACCAGCGATGGGTATGATTGGTACTTTGATCGGTCTGGTTGCCATGCTTTCAAACATGGATGACCCTAAAGCCATCGGCCCTGCCATGGCGGTAGCGCTATTAACCACGCTTTATGGTGCCTTTTTTGCCAACGTCGTGTGTTTGCCAATTGCCTTTAAACTGGCGGTAAGAGCTGGAGAAGAGAAGTTAAACCAGAGTCTTGTTCTTGACGGTATTGTGGGTATAGCCGACGGCCAGAACCCACGTGTTATCGAAGGGGTATTAAAGAACTACCTTGCGGCGAGTAAACGCGGAAGCGCAGAGGAAGAGTAATGGCCGAAGAAGAATGCCCAAAATGTCCCCCCGAGGGGCTTCCAGCCTGGATGGGAACCTTCGCAGACCTGATGTCGTTGCTTATGTGCTTCTTTGTACTGCTACTTTCGTTTTCGGAAATGGACGTACTGAAGTTTAAACAAATTGCAGGCTCTATGAAGTTTGCTTTTGGTGTGCAAAATAAAATTGAAGTAAAAGATATTCCAAAGGGCACCAGTGTTATTGCTATGGAATTTCGTCCGGGTAAACCTGACCCTACGCCCATTGAATCCATTCAGCAGCAAACTAACGAAATGACCCAGCAAATGCTGGAATTTCAGGCTGGTAATGAGGATTCTGCCGGCGGAAGGCAGAAGCAGCGCGGCGAGCAGCGTGGCGGACAATCTCAACAAACGGCTACAGAATCGTCTTCATCGGCTGAACAAAGCACCGATCAGTCGCAAATGGCTGAACTGATGAAAAAAGTAGCGCAGCAATTAGAAAAACAAATTCTAGATGGTTCGGTGGAAATGGAATCGTTAGGTCAGCAGTTAACCATTCGAATCCGTGAAAACGGTTCCTTTTCGGCGGGCTCGGCGTTTTTGCAGCCCCAATTCCAACCGGTGTTGAGAAAAATAGGTACGCTGTTGGCGGATGTGCCTGGAGAAATCGAAATTTCAGGGCACAGTGACGGCCAGCATATTGCTAATGAACTCTATCGTTCTAATTGGGACTTGTCAGCGCAGCGCGCTGTCGCGGTCGCAGAAGCCATGCGTACCGCGCCAGGGTTTGACGAAAGTCGTATGTCGGTAGTGGGTAAGGCAGATACCGATCCAATTGTAGAAAATGCCACTACACCTTCAGACCGAGCGCAAAATCGTCGCGTTGAAATTAATATTAATCAGGGTAAGCCAATGCTGTCGAAGCCTATATCAGTTGTAGATGAGTAGTGCTTTGACCTAGTGTCAGCTTCAAACAAGACAAGAAAGCGGCGCCAAAAGGGCGCCGCTTTTTTTGTTTGCCCAGCGAAGCTGGCAAACCCGTCAGGTTGAAAGAAACCTGAATCACCCTGACTGAGGGGAAGATA
>NZ_JANHZQ010000025.1:0-73114 GCF_041414725.1 Alteromonas sp. DY56-G5
GAACACTCCGAATTTCACTATGCCTATTAGATCAAAGCCCCAGACTTTCGTCTAGGGCTTTTTCAACAGTCTGAGGCGCTTATGCGCCTCTTTCTTTTCGTAATCAGGACACTCCTAAGACTTAAGCCAACAGCTTATCTTTAATGGTGTTAACCCACTCTACTACGTCTTTTTCGGGCTCTAGGGTTTCAATCGCGTCAACTTCTAACATATCGGCAACTGCGTTACCTTGTAGCTCGGTCAGTAACGCATGAAACTGTTTACCCGCACCACAGAAACTATCGCCATAGCTGCTATCGCCTAGCGCTGCTACCGCGAATGGCTTGCCGGTTAGCATAGGCGATTCGTCTTTCAGATCTGAAAACACAAACTCAAGGTTTGGTGGTACATCGCCCTGCCCTGTTGTAGAGGTAATGATCAAAAGTGCGTCAGCATCAGTAAAATCTGCAACCGACGGGTCGCTTTCTAGTGAGCAATCCACGCCCTGTTCAGCTAAGTTCTCTTCCACCTGCTCAGCTACGTGTTGCGCATTGCCGTAAACTGTACCCGCAATAATTTTCAATGTTGCCATTTTTACCTCTTAAACCAATGATCGTCGCCTTTGTCGACAGGCGGAAATTCTTACTATTTTATCAACCTAAACGCAAAACGGCGCTAATTTTTCGAGCCATAGTCGCATTTCACTGTGCATCTGTGAATTAATCGTTACCCACTTTCCAGTGATAGGATGAGAAAAGCCCATTTGAGTACAACTTAAGGCCAAATTGTTAAAATTAAAGTGCTGCTTGGCGAATTTGTTTTGTTTGCCGTCCCCGTGGGTCGTGTCGCCGATAATGGGGTGACGAATATGAACCATGTGCCGACGAAGCTGATGTTTGCGACCGGTACTAGGAGAAAGCTTAACTAGCGAATATCGTGCACTTTGGTATTTGCCCACAGGCTCAGGCACTTCGAATTTTGCCACTGACTGATACATAGTTGATGCAGGTTGTGGCGGCTGCTGCGGGCGCTTATGCTTGTCTGCAATTTTGTCGTAGCGGTATTTTAGGGCGTAATCGATATACCCTGTGTGATGCACAAAACCGCGAACTATAGCGTGATACGTTTTTACTACCTGCTTGTCCATCATCTGCTGTCCAAGCTTTGCTGCAATTTCTGAGCTAAAGCTAAACACCAGCACACCTGAAGTGGGTCGGTCTAAACGATGAGCAGGATAGACGTGCTGGCCTATTTGATCTCTGAGTGTCTGCACCGCAAACACAGTTTCGTGTCTATCAATCGGGCTTCTATGTACTAGTAGGCCAGGCGGCTTCTCAATCGCGATGATATGTTCATCTTGGTACAGCACAGGTAAATGAAGAGCATTAACGCTATCTTCCTCACCAACGTCTACCTTTCCTATTGTTTGCTCATCTGAATGCACAGTTAATTGGCCTTTTAAATCGTTCTGCATAGTGCGTTGTGTTTGCTCACCCAATGTCTCCATTGGCAATATTATCAATAACTTGAAGCTGGGACAGAGTGCGCTGATGCGCCGATGACAGATATATTTCTGCTGCAGGCGTAATTTGCATGGGTGGTAAAGGCATTTCCTGTTTCAACAAAATGCGCATTTTGGGAATAAAAATAAAAGCCAACCAACTCTCAAACGCTAAACAGTCGACCGCAAAAGGAACTGAGCTTTCCGTGGCATTTTTTAGGTCTTGTTCCGCAGGCTCTTCATTTGGCCAAATACCATCCTGATACATGTCTGTTTCTAATTGTATCAATGCTTTACTTAATGCTATGTGATGAGTGCTATTCGTTTTAATCACATCCTCTCCGCAACTCAAAAACGCTTCTATTTCGAAGCGCGCAGTATATCAGGGGCTAAAGGTCAACATAAGTCCACGTGTCTTATCGTTGAATTTCTTCTGCTGTGATACCATTACCCGTCTTTGTCGGCGGTATCTCATCGACGTGCCCCTTTGAATAGATGTGACAGCCTGGCAAATTTTGATTAAAGCAGTATTTTGGAACGAGTTATGAGCGCTAACGGTATTAATTCTATCAGCGAGTTTTTGTTACATGCAGGCACTGAATATCAGGTTTTTGATTTAGGTCGTCGCCTTGAACCCACCGATAGTCAAACCTTTCTAGAAATAGAAAACGGCAGTGCTTACGCGCCCTACCCTCGTCAGCAGCATGCGTGGTTCGGCATCGTCTTTTGGAATAAAAATGCCTCCACGCAACACTATATTTGGTTTGTGAAACTGCCGCTTGATGAGCAAGGCTTAGTGGTTGCCGCAGCAAGAAATCATTTTCTAGAGATTATTGTTGATGCACTAGGTCAGTCTGTTGCTGAAGATACTGAAAACGCGCAAACTCTGCCTGATAATCCTTATTCGTTTGTTCCCAATCAATCGCAGCTCGCTCAATTTAACGCACTAGTTAAACGCACCCTAAACCAACCTTTAAGTGAAGAGGCGCAGAAAGTTGAGGCCTACATTCAAACCCCACAACTGGTTGACTGGCAGCAGATATCCATGCAGAGCGTGGCCGACTTTGTACAAAGCCTAAGCCAACACCCCAAACAAGACAAATTAACGCAAGCAATTGAAACCAACACTTCACTCTACTCACAGGTTTTTCTTAACACATTGATGGAAATGAGTGAAAGCGTTTCTCTGCCTGAAAATTTATTAGCGGCGTATTTGGATGAGATAGATAAAAGTGACGAAATCAATTTAGCGGCGTTAAGAGGCACGTCAGAGGGTACCTTTAACCCGACCATTAACAACAAACTACTCGAACTATTAAAAAGCGAAAAGTCGCAGAGACTTGATATTTTAAGCGTTATTGCAGCACGTCATTTCGAGCAAATGGAACCACTACTGCTTAGTGCCTTTTTAGAGCAGGCGGCAAACGTTGATGAAAAAGAGGGTCATAAGGGCGCCTTATTCGCAGGCTTCTTTTCAGATTTAGTACAAGTCCCGAAGTTACGCAGACAAGTGCTAACACTCCTGCATTCCAAAGCCAACCCTCAGATTCTCAGCAATGCATTTCAACAATTGTTTGCACAAGCGAGAAAGTAAATGACGTTACTTGAGTTAGTGGTGTGGATGGTTATTGGGTTTACTGGCTATCAGTTTTGGCGCATTCGAGCCATTTCTGAGCAAACAAACACTTACCTAAAGCAATACTGCGATAAACACGGTTTACAATTGCTGAGTGTGGCAAGAGCTAAAACACGATTTTCATTCAAATATGGAAAGCCTGACTGGCACAGTGTATTCAACTTTGAGTTTTCGAGTAATGGTGAGGATCGATATACTGGGGAAGTTGAATTGATAGGTGTAAGGGTTATGCGAACAGAGGTGCCGCCGCATAGAGTTTAAGCTTCTATGTCAAAAAGCGTGAGCGGTTCTTAATTCACCATTCAGGTCAGGTTTTACATAACAAATGCATACGGATTGGTAATAAACAACGCAAAAAAAAGGGGAACCTAGCGGCTCCCCTTTTTCCTGGAATTTTGAGTATCCTTCTCCGCGATCCTTTGCGACTAAAATCTTCCCGATTAAAATCCGTATACGCCCCTTTCCATCTACTCTCGCGCCTTCCTGTGCGAGCTACACTTCCATGCGTAGGTCCCTTTCCTTTTTTCCTAAATTACTGCACATCCTACATGCAGTGTTCCTCATCCTGAGGCTGTCCTTGTCAGGCTCCGCTGACGATCCCTTCCTTCGTTCCATTTTTCGCTGCACATCCTGCTACAGCTTTGCTAATCCTTTAGCATGTCCTTCTTTCATCCTTGGTTTGCTCGTCCATGCAAACTAGAAATTCCTTGATGGCTCTCCTGCCGTTGGCTCCTTGCCTCTAGCTCCTTGCTAGCTCTCGTCCATTTTTCCCTGCTACATCCTGTATGCGAAGTCCTTTCACACTTTACGTCCCTGAATTCCTTTATATCCTTTAAAATCCGTTTCTAACATCCTGTAAATGCAGTGTCCTATCTGCTTTCCTTTCCCTTTCCCCACTGCCTTGTGGGAGTCTCATCCTTAAGTTGTCCTAACTTATTCCGTTGAAGATCCTTGACTCAATCCGTGACTCGTCGTGTTTCCTTGTGACATGTTCATAGTATCCCTTCCAATTATTACCGCCATATTGAATTACAGAGATTTAAGAAAGATTCTTGTACGACTTTTGACTAATTTTTAAAAACTTCAATACAATCAATGACCTTATACTTTAGTATAAATTAATCTTTCATCATTTAGGTAAGATCACTCACAGCGTTTGTAGGAAATGTCTTACAAACGCTGTCGTAAATTTGGTGTAAAGATAAGAATTGCAACTGGTGAGGCTTTGGTAGGAGTATCAAATCGAATAAAAAAGCATCATTTTAGCCTGAACATCACCTCACCGTTCACATGAGAAAGGCTTAGTTGTCCTACAACCTGATAATTGTCATCGTTAAAGAAAGCGCGATGTTTTTCTATAGTCACGAATACCGAAACACCCTCACTTTTTTCATCTTCCTCTACCACGCTATCAATAGCGCCAAGTAAAATATGCCCAAGCCCATGATGTTGATAATCTGGATGCACTGCGATGAAACTCAGCATGTGGAAGTTATCGGCGGGAACTAATGCTCGCACTTTTTCTTCTTTCTCTAGCATTTGCTTTGTACCGAACAAACCTGCCGTTAAAAGCATCCGCAATCTCCAGTGCCAGTAACGTCCTGAACCAAATGCTGCATCGGGCGCGGTCAAGCATGCAACGGCAATAAGCCGCTCATCATCGAACAGGCCAATCATCGGCTGCTCTGCAACCCAAAATGCATTGAGCTCTTCACGGATAGCTGACCGTAGACGGCTTTCATAACCTTCTTTTTCTGCTTGGAAAATGTCAATGAACAATGGGTCATCTACATACGCATTGTAAAGAATAGAGGCGGCAACTTTGAGATCATCTACAGATAGATAGATGGCTTTAACCGTGTCTTGCAAGGGGGCTATTGCATTATTAATAGCATCAGTATTCATCAGGGGCTCCTTGTACGCAAAGTTATACAGCTGCTTTTACCCATTTAAACAAAATGAGAGAAGTGGACACTACCGCACAACTTTTATCATTGCGCCAACCACCCACTTAAACTGATTAAACTTTAGCCTACGCGAAAAACCCCTGCATGTTAACTTTTTATTAACATTTAAAAACAGTTAGTAATGCCTACTTTCGTAATCAATTACCAACTAACGATTATTAGTGCATTAAGCTATAAGCACTGTCACCCCAGCCAACTAAGTTTCCATTTCTGAAAACCAACGGCGTACACTCGTCTTTTGTGGTGATACCATCGCCCATCGTTTTTTGAGTTCGGTAGTAAAGTACGCGATATGTGCCGTCTTGCTTTTCGAACAGTTCATTGAAATCCGCAACGCCCATTTTTCTCAATACACTTTCGTAAGTTGTCCCTGTTTCAAGATTCGCGATGTGTTTACGATTGTTAAACTCTCTGTCTTCCCAATCAGCACCATAGTGACTATCTGAACCGCCACCTACTGATACGACACAACCTGAAAGCAAAACTGAAGATGCCAAAGCTACTGAAAGAAGAACCGTTTTCATGTGAATTCCTTAATTATGTGTGTTGTTTTTATTCGATACTACGCCTACTTTGTGAACCGACACTGAATAGACATAAATGCGCTAACGTAAGAACCACTGCGTTTATGCGTGATAATGTAAGTTATGGTTGGTAAACAAGATTAAGGCCAAAAATTAAATCATTGATTTTTATACCAATCTTAATAACACCAATCTACGAAGGCTTTGAAAAATAGTGAAATCAGTAACTTATTAGTGAAATTGACTACGTAGACAGGCTACACTGCTAATATTCATGACTTTCAACCATTTTCGTATTATGAGTAACGCTAACCTGCAGCAACTTCACGTTTTGTGCCTTCAAATGCATAAAGAAGGAAAAACACCGTCCGTAGGCATTTTACGTGCAAAAGCTCCCTTTAAGGTATCGGTAACCGAAGCTATTGAAGCGATTAAGCGATTTAACACACACAAACCTAAGTTAGAGGTATCTAAGGACGAAAACGTAGCACAACATAATCCTGTTGCCACAACTGATGAGCCGGGCAATTTGCATGCACGGGTAGAGACGTTAGAAAAAGAAGTGGCGGAGTTAAAGCGGGCGCTACATCAAATTATTAACGCCCAATAGCTTTTAGTCTTGCAGGCCGGTAATTTTAGGTCTGATTGACGTCAGTCAAAGCATTAACGTCATATAGCAGGTGTAAGTTGCTCAATAAACACCGCAAGAGATGGCGCAAGAATTTTGGCAGGCTCTCTGCCAACCTGCTCAAGTGCCACTTCGCCACTTTCGTTGACAACGGTTAAAATAAAATCTTCTTCGTCAGTTAAACCAAAAAACAATGTTGGCGCTTGCCTAAGTCTTTGCTTCATCAACAAATGCCCAATCAAGTTTTGCTGTAATCTTTCAAAATCTTCGGTATTGAAAACTTGAAGCAATTCACAGCGACCTTGCGGGGCGTTAGCCTTTAAATTATCGCTGTAGTAACGAGTAAAATACTCGCAGTAGTCAGGATTTAGCTTTAGCGATAATGCCTCTTCAACATTACTGAAAGACTGCACAGGCGATTGAAGCGTAGGAGACCATCTAACAAGCTTACCGTCTTGCGCCGTCGTCTCATAGCACGGCGAGGGCCACTCGCTATCAAATGCTATCTTGAGTCCCTCGCCCTCGGCCTGTTCGACATAAGATGATACAAATTTATCTAATTGTGCTGAAATTGTTAGAGCCATTATGACGTTACCTGCGTATTTTTGGGGTACACTATACAACTAAACAGTTAAGTCAATACTGGGGTTAATTCTACTGCGCCGTAAGACTGTGTGTCGCTGTGCAGTTCAACAATTTAAATCCCGCGTAGATACATAAAAGGTTCTTATGTCGACGGACAACTCACCTCAAAAAATTACTATCTCTGCACCTGATGACCTCTCCTTAGGTAAACAGGTTGACTATGAATTTGAATATAATCCTGACTTGTTGCAAGGCGTGCCGCGCAGTCTAAGTCGTGATACGTTGAACTTGGCCGGCTCAGGTTTACCTTTTGATGGTATCGACACTTGGACAGGATACGAACTTTCTTGGCTTAATTTAAAGGGTAAACCTAATGTGGCAATTTTAGAATGCCACGTTCCTATTACCTCAAAGAACCTAATCGAATCAAAATCATTTAAGCTATATTTGAATAGCTTCAACCAAACAAAATTCGCTTCAGCAGAGGACGTACGACAAGTGCTTCAAGCGGATTTGTCAGCGTGCGCAGGGGAGCCTGTCGAGGTAAAACTAATTCTTCCAGAGCAGTTTTCTTCGCTACAATTCCAAGAATTTACCGGAACCTTGTTAGATAGTCTGGATGTAGAAATCGATCAATATTCCCCTAATACTCAATATTTGACTGTTGCGAAAAATGAAACAGGTATTCAAGAGACGCTTGTTTCTCATTTACTTAAATCTAATTGTTTAATCACAAGTCAGCCAGATTGGGCTAGTATTCAAATAAGGTATGAAGGAAAAGCTATTGAACACGAAGGGCTTTTGAAATATCTAATTAGCTTTAGGCAACACAACGAGTTTCATGAGCAATGCGTTGAGCGCATTTACAACGACATCATGCAGCATTGTCAGCCAGATAAGTTAACCGTTTGTGCGCGTTACACACGACGAGGAGGTTTAGATATCAATCCTTTCCGTTCAAATTACGAAGCGCCTTATGCTAATCATCGTCAAGCACGTCAGTAATATAACGGTGAAGTACCTACCAACGCTACCTAAGCCGCGGCAGTAATAGCGAATTAGAACAAAGACGAGATTATGGAAGCAAAACAACTACAAACCCTAAAACAAAATAACGCGCTTCTTTGTCAGTTTATTGTGAAACTCTCAGCATTTTATGAGGGCTTCTCGGATAAGATCGATACTGAACTTAAGGTGTTACGAGGCCACCTTTCAGGCACACCTAATTTTAGTCTTGCCGCTGTGAGCATAGAGAAACTCAACAAATCACTTCAGCATCAAGAAATAACGCTTAGAAAATACAGTGTTGATACTGTTTCATCGCTAGAAGATGCAATGAAACAACTACAGAAAATTGTATTTGAAGATACTGAATTAAAAGGGTTAACCACGCAGGAATTGATTAAGCTAAATCAACCTGTAGGTGATATCTTCAGTATTTATAAACTTTACTCAAAAGCCATTGCGCTTCACCGCATTGCGCTTAACAAGAAAATGGTTGGACTTGAGCCATCTGAAAACACAGAAACTAAGTCCACCAACAATGAAAGCACATCGGCTCGTTCGATTAAAGATGATAACCCTCACTACCGTTCTATTTTGGTTGAGCTTAATCACCTTATTGCTTCTTATGCGCAAAAAAAACCTAACGATCAGCAACTCAATGATATAAAGCAACGTCTTGATGAAGGCATGGATGAAGACCAGCTGCTTAAAAGCTGCGTTGTAATTTTGCGCATGATCGTTCAAGACGCTATGTCAGAGGCGAGCTTAACAGGAAAAGTGATTCAGAGTCTGCACCGTTCATTAGGTGAAGTGAGTAGCGACGTCAGCAATACGATCCAAGGCAGCCAAGCCCAGTTCGAGCAGCGCCAAGCTGGTAATGAGCAACTTAAACGTGACATTATTCACATCGAAGAAGCCGTATCGGAAAGCAGTTCTCTAGAAGCACTTAAGGAGCAGACACAGTTTCGCGTAGAAAAGCTTGTGACTACGTTAAGCGAGCAACAAAGCAACGATCAGCAAGGTCAAGAAGCGCTAATGGCACTGCTCTCCTCTATGCAATCGCGAATAGATACACTTCAGCAGCAAACCAGCGTCTATAAAAAGAAGCTGGCCGAACAAGCAATGCAAAGCCGCACCGACCCCCTCACTCGGCTTCCAAACAGGCAGGCGTATAATGAGAGACTAGAAGCTGCTTTCACTAAATTTAAAGAAAATGGTGACTTGCTTGCGGTCGCCGTTGTGGATATTGATCATTTTAAGTCAATCAACGATAGATTCGGGCACGCAGCAGGCGATAAAACCCTTCAGGTAGTGAGTAAATTCTTAAAACAAAGCTTGTCCGAAAATGATTTTATTGCCAGGTGGGGAGGAGAAGAGTTTGTAATGCTACTGCCTCAGGCGCAGATGGCAGATATAGATAAAAAGCTTAATGAAGTTAGAACTAAACTTGCTGCAATGCCGTTTAAATTCAAGCAAGAAAAAGTAAAAATCACCGCATCTTTTGGCGCAACCTGTTTCAATGACAATGATACTACTGAAACTGTGTTTGAACGCGCCGATGAGTACCTCTATAAAGCAAAACGAAACGGCCGCAACCTCGTAGTCACTGATTTAAGCACTGACTTATAGGAAGTAAAAATATGAAGAAAGTGCAGCTTAACCCTGTTGGCTGGATGAGCCAGCTATCACAAGTAGAAGTTTCTCGTCTTCAAGACGCCACCAACAGCGAGCTCTTTGCTATGTTCAGAAACTGTTGCCTAGCAGTATTGAACAGCGGCGTTGACGAAGACAATTTCGAAGCACTTTTTGCTCCTTATGAAAATTTTGAAATAAAACTCATTCGTCGTGAACGGGGCGTAAAAATAGAACTCGTGAACCCTCCTGAAGTGGCTTTCGTTGACGAAAAACTCGTTCGTGGTGTACACGAACATCTATTTGCGGTCCTTCGCGACCTGCTTTACATGGGTAACAAGTACGCATTTCTTCATCAAACCGCACCGGCTGAAGGTAACGACATCACAGACATGGTGTTTGACATGCTACGCCACGCTAAAGCGCTTGAAGGGAACGATGGCGTAAACACAATTGTCTGCTGGGGCGGCCATTCCATTAATCAAGTTGAGTACAAATACACGAAAGAAGTGGGCTATCAGCTCGGCTTGCGCGACATGAATATTTGCACAGGATGTGGGCCTGGAGCGATGAAGGGTCCAATGAAGGGCGCCACCATCGGCCATGCAAAGCAACGCCACAAGACAGGCCGTTACATTGGCATCTCTGAGCCGAGTATTATTGCCGCCGAGCCGCCCAACGCCATTGTCAACGAGCTCATTATCATGCCTGATATTGAAAAGCGTTTAGAAGCGTTTGTTAGACTCGGACATGGCATTATCGTGTTTCCAGGCGGTGTAGGCACTGCCGAAGAATTACTTTATCTGCTTGGCATTTTGATGAATGAACGCAATGCGCAGCAACCTTTTCCTTTCATTCTAACAGGGCCAGCTGGTAGCGAAGAATACTTTGAAGCCATAGACGCCTTTGTTGGTGCAACACTGGGTCCAGAAGCACAGTCAAAATATCAAATCATTGTGGATGACCCAGAAGAAGTAGCACGCACCATGAATAAACACCTTGAAAAAGTGACGAAGTTCAGAGGTGCGATGGGTGACGCATTCAGCTTTAATTGGTCATTAAAAATTGAACAAGACTTTCAACAGCCCTTTATTCCAACGCATGAGAGTATGGCCGACCTTCAACTGCACTTAGATCAAAGTAAAAGTGATCTAGCGGCCAATTTGCGCAAAGCGTTTTCAGGCATTGTTGCGGGTAACGTAAAAGCAGAAGGCATTGCTCAGATCAAAAAACATGGTCCGTTTGAGCTCACCGGTGATAGTACACTGATGGAGAAGGTTGATACGCTACTCGAGTCGTTTGTAAAACAGCATAGAATGAAACTGCCTGGTAGCGCGTACGAACCATGTTACGTTGTAAAGAACGATAAGAGAAACAGCGAATAACACGAGACCGTGGCAAGACGCATTTGCTTACGTTTACTACTTATGTTTAGTAGTCGTTTTGCGGTACACTATTAGAGAGTATTGTTTAACGAATGAATGTAGTGCACATTTAGCCTATGCGTGGCTCCCGAACAATGTCGGGCTTTGGCTTGCAGTAGCATTCAAGTAAAGAAAAACGAGAAGTAACGGTCATGAATACCAAGGTTATTCGTCTAATTTTAGCTGGCATCGCCCTTTATGCGGTGTTTGTTTTTATGGTTATCGCGTTCTATCCCGATAAGCCTGAGAATATGGATTGGAAAGACCGTGAAGAATATAACCGTGTCCAAATAACCAAGTTAAAGTTAGGCAGTACAAGAGAAGAAGTTTTGGCGTTACTAGGCTCACCTGACATTACAGAAGCCAAGCGACAGGGTGCCACAGCTATTCAAGTTATGTTTTTTAGGACACAACATGTGCGCGCTGACGGCTTAACCACGCAAGATGAATGTACACCGTTGCTTTTTGAAAACGACAAACTTATTGCATGGGGTGAAGGGGCTTACTCCAGTTACCAAAAAAGTTAGAAGGATGGGGAGTGAGCGACATCATTTCCACGCTTAAACGCCTGGTTCAGTTAGGTAACACTGAACTTTCTGTCGAGCAGCGTATAAACCATTGGTTGAAAATCGCTAAACGGATCCTGACTTTAGTAAACGCCAATCCAGCGCTTGCTGCAGCAACGTTACACATCGATAATGACCTTCCCAAAGATACTCAACATCTTTTATTATTGGCGCTGTTTGGCAAGCTTTGCCGATTAAACGACCACTATTTACAACATGTGCTTGCGTCTTTACTCGCATCCCTCTGGCTTTCAAGTAAAGGAACACCAAGCGACCAAACGGCCAATATCATTCGCTTTTTGCGTAAACACAATCTCTCGATTTGGCTGGATATCATTAAACTTCAAAAAGCATTTCGGTCAGACAAGCCCATAAACTACGTTGCAGACATTCGGCTTAATATGGTTCAAAGGCTTTGTCTCCTAGCAAATGTTTTCGCTACTAAAACAAAAAAAGCAGATTATCGTGAGGTTTTCACTCAGATCGTTTTACGCCTTCCAGCACATCATCGTCCCCCTATTGCACCACTTATCAACCTATTTAATGGTGTGCTACCTGGCGCAAAGGTTTACGCAAACGGCGTACCGGGCGCGCTAGTCGACATTCAGCAAAATCACGGCTACGTATTTATGCTTAGCCAAGGCGATGAAGATGGAAAGTGGCTTCCTCTATCGTCAATACGCTCTCCCATTTCACTATCAATGCCGTTTGAGCACTTTGTTGCTCATTACACTGATACCGCCACTGTGAGAGTAAATCATGGCGGCACACCATTTTTACCTTCTACATTCGCAATTCAGCATCCCCCTAAAGCTCTTATAACTATTATCGATGAGCTGCAAAAGCGCGATGTAGATATTGAACAACTTTGCAAAAAAATTGAAAGCGTGCCCACGTTTAATCACTTTTTGATGCACACTGCGAGTCAGGACAACCGTCTTCAGCTTCCGGTTAAAAGCATTAAACAGGCGGTTTTGACCTACGGCATTGAACGTGTGGGTGACATGCTTATTCAATTTGCGCTGTTAGAACGGCTAACGCAAAACCAATTTCCACTGATGGGCATGTGCAAGCAATTAACTTTATTGGCTTGTTCATTTGCAAGCTATTTCGCACAACTCGCCGATTCGAAGTTTTCGCCGCAATCTGCCGCATTGACTATGACCTTTGTTTGTACTCCCTTGTTCACGCTACCAGGGTTTAAAGTGTCACGAGCATTACCCGTCGACCTCAGCAAAGCTGTGTCCATTAATAGCGCATTCAAGGTCAAACCTGACACGCCTTGGCTAGCAATCGCTTCTGAACTTGCTGGAAGTTGGCATCAAAGCTCGACGTGGCGTGCCGTTATACACCAATGTAGTAAAGTAAGTACGGACGTTCCTAGATCAGTTCAAAAGGAACAAGCAATTCTGGTGTTGAGCTTCGCTCTCGCCAAAGCGTGCTTATTTAATCAGGATATTTATTCATTACTTCAGGATATCAGTATCAAAACACTTTTAAATATCCTAGGTATTCGACGAGATGATGTGGTAAACGCGCTAGACGCTAATGGGTCACTTTTGTTCTGTCCGCTCGCGCAGTAACGCCATTTACTCCTAAACATCGTACTCGGCTATTTAATTAATCTTTACGAATGGCTATAACTTGCGCCAGGTATCGTATAAAATACGGCAACTTTTGCAGTGCTTAACCCTTTTTCCCTACATTTTCCATTATAATAAGTAAGCAGGCAGAAATTGGCTCATAAACGCCAAGCTACAAATTGAATAAACCTAACGATTTTGACAACAGAATTACCAGAGGATCCCTCCACATGACTCAGCAACGTATTACAGTCATTCGCGGTGACGGCATTGGCCCGGACATTATCGATGCAACCACAAAAATTTTAGATAAGGTTGGCTGTGACTTTGCCTATGACTATGCCGATGCTGGCCTAGTCGCACTGGAAGAACATGGCGAGCTTCTACCTCAAGAAACTTTAGACCTAATCGCAAAAAACAAAGTTGCGCTTAAAGGTCCTTTAACGACCCCCGTTGGTGAAGGTTTTACTTCAATCAACGTTAGTCTTCGCAAGCAGTTCAAACTGTACGCAAACCTTCGTCCTGTGATGTCATTCAAAGGTACAAAAGCACGTTACGAAGACATCGATATCATTACCGTTCGTGAAAACACGCAAGGTATGTACTCTGGTCTTGGCCAAGTTGTATCAGAAGACGGTAACGAAGCTGAAGCAATGAGTAAGATCACTCGTGACGGCGCTGAAAAAATCGTTGTTTTTGCTTATGAATTAGCGCGCCGTGAAGGTCGTAAGAAAGTAACAGCTGTTCACAAAGCTAACATCCTTAAGTCAACATCAGGTCTTTTCCTTAAAGTAGCCCGTGAAGTTGGTGAGCGCTATCCTGACATCGAGTCAGCTGAAATGATCGTTGATAACTGCTGTATGCAGCTTGTGATGAACCCGCATCAGTTTGACGTTATCGTTACGACTAACCTTTTCGGTGACATTCTATCTGACCTATGTGCTGGTCTAGTTGGTGGTCTTGGTATGGCACCAGGTGCAAACATCGGTGAAGATTGTGCAATCTTCGAAGCCGTTCACGGTTCTGCACCAGACATTGCTGGTAAGAACTTAGCTAACCCGACGTCAGTAATCTTGGCAGCAGCGCAAATGCTTGAGTACTTAAACATGGGCGATAAAGCAGAGAAAATTCGCGCAGCACTAAAAGACGTTATCGAGTCTGGCGATCGCACAACACGTGACCTTGGTGGTGAAGCAGGTACAACCGAGTTCACTCAGGCGCTTCTTGACCGCCTATAAGCGTTTGAGCTTACACTTTTCAATTATTTCAAAACGGGCTTAATAGCCCGTTTTTTTATGCCTCTATTAATCACTCCCCTGCTTTAAACTGTACTAAAACTGGACTACCGCTTTTCTCGTTCACCTTTATTATTTCCTTTGTACACGTTGAAGTGTGCTGAGCTTTGTAACTTGGTCACAACAGAAGACAGGAAATTTTTAAAGAGGCCTGCTCCGCTTGCATCTAGGTTACAAAAGTCAGCGCGCTTTGGTACATGACTTAAACCCATTTACTTAAATATTGCGCCGATAACGCTTTATGGCGCGCTTAGCAACATACAAGGAAAGATGATGAAAAAATTAATCTCAGGTTTACTCGTACTATCTGCACTAGCCATTCAAACGCCAGCGGTTCACGCTCAACCAGCGGATAGAGAAAATTCGCAAGCTAATGAAGGTACAAGCCAACAACAACGTATCGATTTAAACTCGGCGACCGTAGAGCAATTAATTACCCTACCCGGCGTTGGACAATCTAAAGCGAAAGCTATTATTAAATATCGTGAAGAAGTAGGCCCGTTTCTTGAGGTCGCACAATTAACTCAAGTGAAAGGTATCGGTGAAAAGATGCTTAATAAAATTGAAGGCTATGTACAGGTAAGATAGAAGGACTAAAGCGAATAGGCGGTACGCTGGCTCCACACACAAAAAATGCGCCGCAAGGGCGCATTTTTAATCGTTTAAAGCTATTTAATTGCCTTAGGCCTGCTGTCCTTTCATCTACACTAAAGGTCAACAAGCCCTAGTAAGACTATTTAACAACAGAAGCTAAGTATTCTTTAAATTCGTCGCCTAACGATGGATGACGTAACGCATATTCAACGTTAGCTTTCATGTAACCCAACTTACTACCGCAATCGTGACTCTTACCTTTCATGTAGTAGGCATCAACTTGTTCAAGTTTCATCAATGCATCAATAGCATCAGTAAGCTGAACTTCACCACCTGCGCCTGGAGGCGTGAACTCTAACAGATCCCAGATTTTTTCTGACAGAACGTATCGGCCTACAACGGCAAGGTCAGAAGGTGCTTCGTCGCGAGGCGGCTTCTCTACCATTTTGTGAATCTTCGCTGACTCACCTGGCGCAATTGCCGCGCCGTCTAAGTCTGCGATACCAAATTTAGAGATATCTTCGTCTGGTACCTGCTCAACCATAACCTGACTTACTCGGCTGGTGTTAAATTTGGCAACCATGTCTGCAAGGTTATCCTTTTTAGGATTACTTGCTGCATCATCAATAATAACGTCAGGTAGTACTACCGCAAATGGCGCATCGCCAATCAGAGGTCGAGCACAAAGTACTGCGTGACCAAGTCCATTCGCAACGCCTTGGCGAATATGCATGATAGTTACATCTTTTGGACAGATTGACTGAACTTCTTCTAACAGTTGGCGTTTTACACGCTTTTCTAGTGTGGCTTCTAGCTCAAAAGAGGTATCAAAGTGGTTTTCAATACTGTTTTTACTCGCGTGCGTTACTAGGATAATTTCTTTTAGTCCTGCAGCAACACATTCGCTTACCACGTATTGGATCAATGGCTTATCAACCACTGGCAACATCTCTTTTGGAATAGCTTTCGTTGCTGGGAGCATTCTCGTCCCAAGGCCCGCTACAGGGATTACCGCTTTTTTAACCTGACTCATAGTTAATATCCTTTTTTAAAATCCTAAATACACGCCTAAGTCGACTTTCAGCCGTTTGTTATTCCTTAAGCTGAGATATATTCACTGTTGTTCGCAAGACTAATGCAATCGATGTTCCAATTACCTTTTTAGAGCGTCTGTGTATTGAAAATGGGCAAAACAGCTCAAAACCACCGATAAAAGCACAAAATTAGGGATAAATAATATCTAATGCACCATAATAGTGAAAGCCTTTATGGTTTGTCTTTCCTTTCCTACACATCAAGTGTCGCTTTTTTTCACACTACTCTTTGGAATTAGTGCATGCTCTATGGGGCCGGTTTTGCGTTTTAATCCGTCTTTGAGTCCTGCCCACATGAAAGCGCCTCGCGTTTTGCCTTGCTCAAAGCAATATCTGTTTACAAGATACCTCAGAGGTATTGCACAAACATGACGAAGTTTCCAATAAAGAGGTACGTAATGGCGACGCGCTAAAATGAGTACGTTACGAAACTGATAATAGAGCCTTATCGGTGCGCCCTGCTTGAATGTCACACCGCAAATTTTCACTCTATCATCGCCTTGTCGATGAGGCATACATGCACTGAGCGACTGATAGATAACCATGCCCTTGGCTCGTGCACGCCAGCACCATTCGTGATCAACGCCATCGATGAAGAGCTCATTTTCTTTTTCACCCACGCGTTCAAACGCACGTTTGGAAATTAACATGCCTGAGGCAATGATTTGCTTTACTGTTTTTAACTTTTCGGAAACCTGCTTCCCTTTTTGTAGAACACCCTGATCGACACACTCTGAAAATTGGCAATAGATAGAAGGGCCTATGGCTGCAATTGGGGAACGTTGCTCAAGGTCTTGGAATTGCCTCACTAACTCAACAGCAATATCGGGAGAAAACAAACTATCTTGATCAAGCAAAAAGGCGTAGTCGCTTCCCTCATTAAAGAGCACTTTCAAGCCGACATTCTGAGCGTGGGCGATACCAATATTTGAGGGGTAATGAAGATAAGTAACATCAGTTGTTAAAAGAGCCTGTTGAGGACTTGGAGAATTATCAACTAAGATGACGTTCCAGTCAGGGGCACAAAAAGCATCGATGAGACTACGCACGTGCTCAACATTAGGATTAAATAGTATAACAACAACGCCGACGCTCAATGTTTACCAAACCTTTCCAGTAAATGTCTATCAAGTTTATAGGCAAGTTTAACCACTTTTCCAGGCATTAACCTCAATGCTAAAACACCACAAGCGTAAAAAAAGTTATAGGGTGAAAGTTGCTTTAATTTACGTATGGCATATAAACGTGCTCTGAACTCGTTGAGCGACTTACTTAAGCCTCGACGTTTATAAAAGTTATTAACCCGTCTGAACTTCAAAAGTCGATCTTTTAAGTTCCTAAAGATATACCCCTTAGACGCTAAGGTTATCCAGAAAAAATAGTCTTGTGTGTTTAACAAGTCACTGTCGTAACGATGCCCATCATTAAATACATTGTAACGAATCACTACTGTTGGATGGTTTAGCGAGCATCGTCTCGGCAAGATACGAACGATCTGTCTGTGCGAAGCGGGCATTACTCGTGCGCCAACTTTAACACCACTTTCGTTAACTTCTGTTAGCGCTGATCCTAGTACAGAAATATTGTTGTGCTTTTTAAGGTAGGTGATTTGACGTAGAAGGCGGTTTTCTTCAGAAATATCATCCGCATCCATTCTTATGAAAAACGATGGGTTAAACTGCATACCGAACTCAGCAACTGAGTTCATGCTACTCGCTAGCCCCACATTGTGACTATTCGACGCTATTATTACCCTATCGTCTTTACTTGCTACATCCTCTAGTACGCGAATTATTTTTTGAGGTACAGGTCCATCGACGACAATAACGAAAAGAAAATCTGTGTAAGACTGCTCAATCATGCTTTCAATGGCTTCGCGAAGCCACTTCGCATTGTCAGCTTGGTAAACCGCCATAGCAATTATCGATTCGACATGCTGTTTTTTATTGTTATTTTGAAGAATAGAGAATTGATTTATCAAGAAATTTTACCAACGTAAAAAAGTAACAAAGAAAATAAAAGCGCCTTAATTGTGCGCTTTTATTTGTTGGCATGTTACAGAGATTTTACTAAGCCTGCCACGATTTTACTCAAACTATGCGGTTAATCGCTTCACAAAGCGCAGTACACTCCAAATATGTTGGATAACAAGACTGTACACGACGAGTAGTCCAATAAAGCCCCAGAACATGACGGCTTCAGCTACCTGATAGACTTCTCCTAATATACCGATTAAGCAATAACATGCTCCGAGCAAAAGGATAGCAACAAGTGACTTTCTACTGCTAAGCCCTGCACGCATAAAGATATTGTGAAGGTGCTGACGGTCAGGTTTGAGCATTGATTGCCCCTTCCGTGCACGGCGATACATGATCGCGGCCATGTCCATTAATGGAAGTCCGACTAACCACACCGCAGTAATGGGTCTAAATGCGGCAGATTCACCTTGAGTGTGATCAACAAGCAACCAAACGATAGTGAGCCCAACGAACATACTGCCAGCATCACCCATAAATATCTTATTGCCTTTAAACCCTTTCCAACTCAAATTAAAAGCAAGAAACGGAACAATAGCTGCAACGATGATAAGCGGCTCCATGATGGAGGCTCCGTTACCAGTAAAGATCAAAAAGCCCGCAACTGTTAACAGAATAACAAGGCTCATACCGCCGGCTAATCCATCAATACCGTCTATCATGTTAAACGCATTTATGACACCGACCACACAAATGATCGTAAAGAAATACCCACCTAGGTCGAGAAATACCTCACCTGTTCCGAAGATATTACCCAAAGATGTAATATAGTTTTGCGCGCTCCATGCCATGATTGCTGCAACACCAAATTGGCACATAAGGCGACCTTTGGCACTCAGGTCAAAACGGTCGTCTAGCATACCAAGTAACACAACAAATGCTGATGCGGTGAAAAACAGAGGATTGTTTTTCATCCACACATCTGTCGCGACGCTGGCAACAAGCACGGCCATAAAAATAGCCACACCACCTGTTAGAGGTACAATTCCGGCGTGACGTTTTCGCGCTGATGGCTGGTCAACCAAACCAAATTGATGCGCTAAAGGCGTCATGACCACCAAGAGAATAAGGGCGACGAAAAATGCAGTAAAAAGCGGGACAAACTGCAAATAAGCTAGCATAAAACACACAACCTCGCGTTACCGACAAAAACACAGCTATTTGTAGTAGTTTCTGTCAATACACATGCAAATTTTGATAAAAAACTAAATGTTGCTTCCATTTATTTACAACTTCCATTTCTTCCAGCGCGATGAGGGCATCTTGTTATGAGTATGCGGATAGAAAACTTCGATATAATATAAAACATTTGTCTAAGTAACCACCCTTCATGCATAAATAACGTATCAAAACGTGTCAAAAACTCATTTGTTGCGAGAATAACCTCAATCACCGCTAAAAAGAGAACCTGTTGTGCGTCTTCTCGCCGCCTCTCTCGAACTATCTCAGCTTCTGTTGTAACGATTGAATAACTTCTTTATTCCTTTAACCTGTTAACTTACTCGTCTATTTCCAGTTTCCAATCTTTGCAATGCCAAAAACATATCGAGTTACACTATTGATATGAACTTGTCTTCTATATTGCGGTCTTGGTGAAGACTCAGACAATTCAGCAACTGCGATAGCGAACATGCTTTTTTTAAAACTTATGTTATCCTAGCGCGAAATTGCTATATGGATATGAAAGCTAATGTTCAAACAATTATCTCGTCTAATTTTACCTATCGTAGTTACGGTAGGCGTAGCTGGGTGTTCTAACACTCCTACCGCCACTAAGGCTGACATTCCTTTGGTGCATTCTTCTCTTGCTTATTCCCTTGCACCGGACAAAGAGCTTGCAATAAATATTCCAAAAGCCAACATTTATCATGATACGCAGGAATCATTTTCAATACGCTTCAATGGCCACCAATACGAGTCCTTGAAGCACTATATATCCGCTACAGGCAATAAATGTATCCGATTTTCTTTACAAGACGGTGAAACAGCGTCTTCTGATATTCAGCGTAAAATGACGACATGTCAGCGAAACGGTCAATGGCGAGTAATTACTCCCTTAGTAGCTTCGGCAACAGTGCAAGGTGAATAGATAAATGCAGTCAACCAGCATCAAAAAAACTTTAAAGCGCCTGACGCTAGCGGCTTGTGCAACGTCACTTCTTTTCGCTTATGTTGGCACTGCAAGCGCGCAAAGCGTGGAACAATTGCAGCAATTAAGAGAAAGAGCTCAGCAGAGCCAGAGTAGCGGCATTGCTAATCAGTCCGTATCGCCACTGAGTATTTCAACCCAGCGAACGCTTCCAGGCGCTAGCAGTTCTGCGAACACCATGGGTCAATTTTCAACCCAACCCCGCAATGGTGTGAACTTGCCTGGCGAACCGACAATAGATACCGTTTTCCCTGCGCAAGCGCCTATGGAGAATCCTCCGTTCGCAGCCAATTTATTTATTGGTGGTTTTGAATCAGAGCGTAGCTCAGGCCTTAATGACAACTATCTGGTCGCACCGGGCGATAAAATTTCAATTTGGCTATGGGGCGCAGTTAACTTTTCAGATGTAGTAACTGTTGATAATCAAGGCAATATTTTTATTCCTAACATTGGTCCTATCCGTGTTGCAAATACACCTGCTGGCAGTGTAAATCAAACCGTTACTGCAAAAATCAGACAGGTTTATACAAACGATGTAAATGTTTACGTAAACCTCCTTACGTCAACGCCCGTGTCAATTTTTGTTTCTGGCCCGGTGCTAAGACCAGGTCAATATGCAGGCCTCGCCTCAGATAGCGTGCTGTATTACCTAAAACGCGCCGGTGGTATTGATTTTCAGCGCGGAAGTTTTAGACAGATAGACGTAGTGCGCAATGGTAATGTCGTTGCTACTGCCGATTTATATGCATTTTTCAGAAATGGTAAGTTGCCTCAGATGTCGTTTAAAGATGGCGATACCATATTAGTGCACCCAATTGGCAACACTATTGTCGTTGAAACAGGCGCTCGAAATAGCTTCACCTTTGAGTTTCTTAACGAAGAATTGAACGGCGGCGTGGTGAATTACTTTGCGCGACCAGGTGAGTTTTCCTCCCATGCTTCGGTATCTGGTATTCGAAATAACAAACAGTTTGCTCGCTACTTGAGTTTGGATGAATTTGCTTCACTTGAACTAAGTGCAGGCGACACGGTTGAATACCTTGCTGACCACGAGCCCCAAATCTATCGCATTAATGTGGCTGGCGCATTTGCTGGTGCCTCTCAGATTATGGTTGATAAAGGCACACGCCTTATCGATGTACTAGATCACATCGAATCAGATACAGCCCTTTCTGATACCCAGAACATTTATCTGTTAAGAGAAAGCGTTGCTGTAAAGCAAAAAGAAATCATCGAAGAAGGTCTTCAGCGTCTTGAGCGGAGCATGTATACCGCTCCCATTAGCTCTACGGGTGAAGGAGCCATCCGTGCCCAAGAAGCTCAGCTTGTCGCTGACTTTATCGCACGTGCTCGCCAAATTGAGCCTCAAGGCAGAGTCGTAGTTTCTGAAAATGGTGATATCGCAAACATTCTGCTAGAACCGAATGACACCATTGTCATCCCAGAGGTAACTGACTTAGTGCACGTAGGTGGTGAAGTGTTACTTCCTCAGTCAGTAGTCTTTAACCCAGAAGCCACGACTGAAGATTATGTTGCTTGGGCGGGCGGTTTCACTGAACGTGCTGAAGACGAACGAATCCTTATTGTTCGTAAGAATGGTAATGTTACCTTTACTAGCATCAACAGCTCATTCCTAGCAAGCAACGATAGTAAGTTAGAACCAGGCGATCAGATCATCGTATTGCCTGCTATCGATACCAAGCTACTGCAAGCAGTTAAAGACATTACTCAAATTGTTTATCAAATTGCTATTGCAGCCAACGTAGCTACTAATTAAACATGGTAACGTTTAAAGACCAGCTCTACGCATGGAGAGGCGTGATATTCGCGCTTTTCCTGCGCGAGCTTCAAAGTAAATTTAACGATAAATTTGGTTTGGGATGGGCATTTTTAGAGCCCTTTGCCTTTATCTTCGCGCTGTCATACCTTCGTGGACTGATCAGCGGCGATGATATCCACTCTATTCCTCTTTTTCTGTTTATGATGATCGGAATGGTCGGGCTGCAGTCTTTAACTACATGCCTCCAGTCAGTATCAACTTCTGTGCGCAGAAATAAGCCGCTCTATGCGTTCAGACAGGTTCAACCTATTTCAGCGATACTCACAGCGGGCTTCCTCGAGTTTTCAGTAAAGGTAGTGGTTGTCGCATTACTATGTCTTGCGCTTTACCTGATGGGCGAGACCTTTACGGTAAATGACCCGTTGCTGCTGATATCTCTGTTTCTTCTTTTGTGGGTATTTTCAATATCCATAGGGATGATTTTTGCTATCGCTGCCGCATTCGTGCCGGAAGTGGATAAGATAAAATCAATGCTTACCCGCCCACTAATGTTTATTTCATGCGTTTTTTTCAGCCTTCAAGACTTACCCGAAGAATATTGGCCGTACTTAACTTGGAACCCTCTTGTTCATTTTAATGAACTAGCTCGTTACGCTTGTTTCGAATCCTATGGCACTAATGGTGTTTCATTAGGTTTTGTAATTGAGATTACCATTATTTTTCTCTTTCTAAGTCTTTCGATGTATCACATCACATGGAAGAAGGTGTTGTCACGATGATAAGAATTGAGAATTTAACTAAGAGCTACCCCAGTAAAATGGGCCCCCAATATATTTTCAAAAATTTGAATTTTGATTTCCCAACGGAAAATAATGTCGCAATTTTAGGTAAAAACGGTGCAGGTAAATCCACCCTTTTCCGAATGCTAGCGAAAAGTGAATACCCTGACAAAGGGCGCGTTTTAACCAACAAATCTATGTCTTGGCCTGTAGCGCTTCAAACAGGTGTTCACCCACAAATGACGGGGCGCGAAAATACGCGATTCGTTGGCCGAATCAATAACGTTAAATCGCTACCGGAATACGAAGAGAGAGTGCAAGAGTTCGCCGAACTCGGGGCGCGTTTCGACCTTCCTGTTCGAACCTACTCTTCGGGTATGCGCGCCAAACTCGTGTTCGCGTGCTGTATGAATATCAATTTTGATATTTACCTTATCGATGAAGCAACCTCGGTGGGCGATCCGCTATTCAGAAAAAAAGCACGTTTGTCGCTAAAAGAAAAAAGTGAACAAGCGGGCGTTATTATGGTTAGCCATGAACTCGACCAAATCCGCGAGTTCTGTACGTCTGCCGTTATCATAGATGAAGGCAAACTTACTTATTATCACGATCTCGAAGAAGGCATCGACGTTTATACGCAGGATGCAGACAATAAGAAATCACTTAAATAGGTTCAAATCACAGTGGAAAAATCTCTTACACAGCTCAATGCCCTTCTCAGCAAGCACAAGATGCTCTTGCTTGTACTTCCATGGGTACTTTACGCCGTATACCTTGTTCTATGGGCTGCGCCACAGTACGAAAGTAAAAGCCAACTTATTGTTAAGTCAAGTGACGGCGGCAGCAGCTTCGACCCTTCATCCCTGCTTATGGCAGCCGGTGTTTCAGGCGCGTCAGGTGGTACAGAAAGTCAGCTTGTTGAAGCTTACATTCAATCTGCCGACATGATTAAGTATCTCGATAAAACCATAGGGCTTCGTGAGCACTACATGTCGGACAAAGCTGATATGTTTAGCGGTTTGTCGTCTTCACATAAGCAAGAAGACTTTTACCAGTTCTATCTAGACCATATTGACGTTAGCGTGGATTCGGCGTCTTCTGTCATTAGTTTGCGAACTCGCGCTTTCGACGCTGAATATGCGCAAATAATAAACCAAGCTATTGTTGATAAAGCGGAAGAGTTTATTAATAACATCAATAACAACTTAGCGAAATCAAAGCTTACTTTTGCGAAAGGTGAACATGAGATTGTTGAACAAAAGCTTCAACAAGCAAAAACTGAAATTTTAGCCTTTCAATCCAAATACAACGTGCTCGACCCTACTGCCGAAGGTGCAGCGTTTCAGCAAATCGCTTTTTCATTAGAGGCAACCCTCGCCCAGAAAAAAGCTGAGCTGAGCACTATGTCGACCATGATGTCTAACGTCGCGCCAGAAGTGATTAACATTAAGCGTGAAATAGCTGCACTACAAAAAGAAGTAGAAAAGCAGAAGGAGCGAATTAGTACTGCTGAAGGAGAAAGTGAGGCACTGTCTGTAAGTGAGCTTATGGCGCTATACAGTAACCTTCAGGTTCAGCTTCAATTGGCCATTCAAGCGTACTCTTCATCGCTGATTACTTTAGAAAATGCGCGAGTAGAGGCATATCAAAAACTACAACATTTGGTAACAGTAGAATCGCCTACCCTTCCAGATGACAATGCTTACCCCACCGTAATTTACAACCTTGTACTGTTTGGTGTTTCATTGTTGCTTATCTATGGAATAGTGCGAATTATAGTAGCTACTATCCGCGAGCTTTAGTGCTTCCATCTCTTTAGCAAATCATTATTCAATCGGCTAAGTCGTACAAGACTTAGCCGATTGACACAGCTTTAATGAAGTTTGTCGCCCAAATCTTGTGTCTTTAAGCAAGCTCTAGTATAAGAAGCTATCCGCCTTACGGACTACTATCAAAGAGCCTATCCTATAAGTGCTCTACAATAACAACCATAAGCAATATGGAATTAAAATATAATTATGAAACCATCTAACGATACTAGCTTTTTCGGCCATCCAGGGGGCCTAAGAACGCTATTCTTTACAGAAATGTGGGAGCGCATGAGTTATTACGGAATGCGCGCGCTACTCGTTCTTTTCATGACCGCGAGCTTACAGACACAAGGCTTAGGTTTTACTGTTGCAACCGCTGGCGCTATCTACGGCCTATACACAGGTGCGGTATATTTCCTAGGTTTACCGGGCGGCTGGTTAGCGGACCGCTTAATTGGTGGTAAGAACGCCGTATGGTACGGAGGTATTATTATCTTCGCAGGCCACGTGGTACTCGCCATAGACTTGCAAAACCTTTTCTTTGTCGGCCTTATCCTTGTTGCTTCAGGTACTGGCTTACTTAAACCTAACATTTCAGCAATGGTTGGCCAGCAATATGGTGACGACGATGGCCGTCGTGACAGTGGTTATGCACTGTACTACATGGGCATAAATATCGGTTCACTTATTGCCTATTTAGTTACCGGTTATTTACAGGAAAATTGGGGCTGGCACTACGCATTTGGAGCAGCTGCCATTGGTATGGCAATCGGCCTAATTCAGTATTACTTCAGCAACCGTTCGTTATCGGCTGATTCTGTTGCTCCTGCAAATCCATATCAAGGTGCAGCTAAACAGCGCGCATGGATGGGCGTATGGGCTGTGGTTGCACTTGCTGTTGTGGTAATTGTGCTTGCGCACATGGGCACTATCGTTATTGAGCCTGTAGCTCTTGCTCAACAAGTTGCCGTTGTATTTACCATTATTTTCTTCGCTTACTTTGGTTTTATTTATTTCAAAGGTCAGCTAAGCGACAACGAGAAGAAGCGCATGTGGGCGCTGTTTTTAGTGTGTGTTGCTTCAGCGTGTTTCTGGTCTGGTTTCGAACAAGCTGGCTCTTCACTCAACTTATTCGCTCAGAACTACACCGACCGCGTACTTGAAAGCGGCTCGCTACTTACCTCTTGGTTTGGGATGGACGCTATCCCAACGGTATGGTTCCAGCTTTCAAACTCGCTATTTATCATTATTTTGTCGCCTTTCTTCGCTGCTCTTTGGATTAACCTTGCGAAACGAATGATCGACCCGTCGTACACAATTAAGTGTGCCATTGGTATCGTTATTATGGCGTCGGGCTTCTTGGTAATGTTTATGGCGTCTCAATATGCTGCACAAGGCCTTAAAGTTGCGCCTATGTGGCTTGTTACCACTTACTTCTTACACACTGTTGGTGAGCTGTGCCTGAGCCCGGTTGCACTAAGTGCAGTAAGTAAGCTATCGCCTAAGCGTTTCGCAGGGCAAATGATGGGGGTATTCGTACTGACTTACTCTATTGGTAACATCATTGCTGGTTTACTTTCAGGTAACTTCGACCCTGAGAACGTAGAGCAAATGCCAGACCTGTATCTTCAAATTGCCCTATTTAGCATTGCCATTGCTATCGTGATTGGTTTAATGAGCTTTAAATCTCGCTTCTGGGAAAAAGCAGGCATTGAACAAAAAGCGTAATTTATTGTTAGCATGTTTTAAGTGCTGACCAATTACCCTACAATAACCGCCGCAACGTAACGTTCCGGCGGTTTTTTATTAAGGGCTTTTCATAAACCTATGAAGTTTTATTTTTCTACAAGAGACATTCCTGCCTTACAAGGTCTTCCATTGACAGAGCGCGTTAAATTGCTCGACCAGGCCGCAAAGCGCCTTTCTGTACCAGAGAAAACCTTACTGAATGTTCTAAAATTACTCGTCATTGTCCCCGTATTCGCACTTATTCTTCAAACCGCGTCAAATTGGACCTCGTTACTGTGGGCTTTTGTGGTATTTTTAGTTTATCCATTGGTTGTAAAACCTATTCAATATTCCATCTGCGCTAAATACATTGCGCAACCGTCTAGCAAGGAGAATGCATGAAGACCATCTTAGTCACTGGTGGTGCAGGCTATATAGGTAGTCACACAGTTTTACAGTTACTTGAACAAAACTACGGTGTTGTAGTATTGGATAACCTTGCAAACGCAAGTGCTGAATCACTTCGTCGCGTAGAAGCATTAACAGGCAAGACGGTTACGTTTGTTCAAGGTGACATTCGCGATACCGCCGTGTTAGATGACATATTCAGCGAGCATAACATTTATGCCGTTATTCACTTTGCGGGCTTAAAAGCCGTTGGCGAGTCTGTGCAAAAGCCGCTTTCTTACTATGAAAATAATGTTTATGGCACACTAACGTTATGTAAAGCCATGCAAAAGCACAACGTAAAGAACATTGTGTTTAGTTCTTCTGCTACGGTTTACGGCGATCCTGCTTCACTACCCCTACGTGAAGATATGGCGACAGGCCACCCGACAAACCCTTACGGTATGTCGAAGCTTATGGTTGAACATATGCTTAGTGATCTCTATGTGTCCGATAATGACTGGAACATTGTATTACTTCGCTACTTCAACCCGGTGGGCGCACACGAGTCTGGCCAAATCGGTGAAGATCCCAACGGTATTCCGAACAACTTAATGCCTTATATCTCTCAGGTTGCTACCGGTAAGCTAGAGCAACTAAGCGTGTTTGGTGACGACTACGATACAATTGATGGCACAGGTGTTCGAGACTATATCCATGTTGTCGATCTAGCCAACGGTCACTTGAAAGCACTTGATCGCTTGAACCTCAATATGGGCTTAGATAAGTACAACCTTGGAACAGGTCAGGGCTATTCAGTAATCGAAATGATCAAAGCTTTCGAAAAAGGCTCGGGTAAAACTGTACCTTATAAAATTGCTCCGCGTAGAAGCGGTGATGTGGCAGCCTGTTACGCCGATCCTACTAAGGCAGCCACAGAACTCAATTGGCATGCTGAAAAAGGCTTAGAAGACATGTGTGCAGACACATGGAATTGGCAGTCGCAAAACCCAATGGGCTATCCAAAGGACTAGTTTTGCATTTGAACGCTGCCGATAGGTCTGTTCAACTTTCCAGAACTAAAAAGCCATGCTGTTGAGCATGGCTTTTTTATGCGGCGCATATATGGCTGGAGTGACGTTGAAGGTGAGATTAGATAATAATAACTAAACCCTGCCCCGAACTTTATCCAACATCGTTTTATTTATTACTCTTTCTCTATTTGCCATCTTCCGACTTGGCGTCTTTTTCTTTTAGCTTAGTTTTCTCACTGTCATCAGCTGACGCATCTTCTGAATCTATAGACTCTTCGACTGCTTCTTCTGACGCTTCTTCATAGCTATCAAAGTCATTGCCTTCCAACATCGCTTCAAAATCAGCAAAGTCGTCTAGCTGCTCATCATCAATGGCTTTATCGCCGCTTTTACCGTCAGTAACGCGAAATTCTAGATTCTCAAAATAAGCATTTTTCACAAAAGCATAGTCATCAACAGACTGCTCTAGCTGCGCTTCTTGATCAAGTAATTGGGCTCTTGTTTCAAGTACCGAAATACCAATACGCGCTAAGTTTACAGAACCTTCAAGTAACGACATTGGAAAGGCAAAACCGTCGACATAATCACCGGTAAAGCTTCGCGGATCGCTTGGGCCTAAAAACGGCAGCATTAAGAAAGGCCCGGTATCTAATCCCCACACAGCCAGAGTCTCACCAAACTGCTCACGTTTACGCTCAATACCAATTTTAGACGCAACATCAAACGTGCCAACTAACCCTACCGTGGTGTTAATTAAAAAACGTGCCATGCTATCTAAGCCATCATCAACCTTACCTTGAAACATATTATTCAAAAAGTTAGCAGGCTCTTGTAGGTTGTCCGTGATGTTCACCAAACCAGTTCGCGCAGGCTGAGGCATTACCGTCACGTAGGTAACCGTTATTGGGCGTAAGATATAGGCATCCAACACATCCCAGTTAAAATCCCAGATTTCACGGTTAACCGGCTCGAACGGGTCGCGGGGGTCTGAAGTATCCACTACAGCCGCGCTCGCCCCAGTGTCTTGAGAATACGCTTGAGCCTGATCTTGAGTATGGTTACTCGCACAGCCACCTAAAAGACTTGCGGCAATAATCAACCCAGTGGCGAGTGATTTAGACAGTTCCATACTTATAATTCCTTATCAATAATAACGCTTAGTGAAGATATTTCGTTGGCAGTAACGCTTGCGCTCACACTGCCTTGCCATTCGCCTTTTGCAACTGCCACATTACCATCTTTAGATAGCCTTGCGGTAACCACCACATCAGACAGTGTTGCTAGCGTGAATTGTGGCATCATTGCGTTCTCTGTGGTTAGAGTAACGGAAACAGGGAAGTCTTCTATGGGCAGTTTAACTACAGCAGCGGGCATTTTGTTGTCAGAGTTTGCGTCTTGAGCGAAAACTATCAGAAAACCCTCTTTAGGCGCTTTTGTATTAGCGTCGTCAGACAGCCTCACCGTAATATTAAAGCCGGTTTGTGCTTCGCTGCTATCACTTTGAGCTGTTGACACATTCGCAGGCTCAATTCCCGTATTTTGTAGCGCTGCCATTTCATTTGTATTCCCTTTTAGCTCTTTTATACGCGCAACTAAACGCTGCGCCATATCGCTATCAGCTGGCAACTTACCTTCTACTTGTTGATAAAAACGCTGAGTATTTTCAAGATCGCCAAGTTGAGCAGAGACCACCGCCATCATCAGCGCAAGATTATCATTCTCTGGATTGTCGTTTAGCAAGCCCAACAAGATAGATTGCGCACGTTCCAGATTATTTACATCCCCTGTGGTCATCAAGGCTTGAGCAAGCGTAATGCGATTAGCTGTATTAGACGGCGCCAAACTCACCGCTTTATCAATAGCTTCAATGGCCTGCACTTCTTGGCCAATACTCAACATCAATCTGCCAAAATACATCCACCCGGTGTCATCTTCTGGCTCTTCTCTCAAACGCTGGCGTATAGCAAGAGCAAGGCTAGCAATGTCTTGTTGGGTGAGGTTATTCGCATTACCGCTGGCAAGCTGTTGACTCAACTCGGGCAACGCTTCAATAGCTTGGCTTGCCTGGGTAACACGACCCATTTGGTTTACCTGCGCATATACAATCACTCCACAGGCTATCGCAAGCACGGCGCCAATCGCGAGCGGAAGTTTTGCATTACCCGTTTTATGAGATTGAAATGCGCTTTCATCTACCAGCGCTAGTTTTAGTTCATCAACGGCTTGGCGCTTATCGTGCTCGCTGATGAGGCCTTCTTGTACTTCACGGTCAAGTTCAGCAAGGCGCTGCTTAACAATTTGCGTATTGCTCAAACTGTCTTGTTTTGCGTGGTTTTTATTACGCAGCCATGGGAAAGCAACAATTAATAGAACAAGCGTAATTAAGCCTGAAACAATGATATAAAACTCAGACCAACTCATTCTTTCTCTCGCTCCAACATTTCATCTGCTTTAGCTAACTTAGCAGCCATATCTTCTGGTGGTGTTACCGATTTGCGGCGAACCACCACAATTAAGGCAATGAAAATAAACAAGACTGGAGCGGCCCAAAGCCACAAGGTCGCAGCCGTAACCGGCGGTTGATAGTGCACAAAATCGCCATAGCGCGACTTCATAAAATCAATCACCTCCTGCTCTGTTTTGCCTTGTTTTAATAGCGCGTAAACTTTTCGGCGCATGTCATGGGCAATCATGGCGTCGCTATCAGCAATATTCTGGTTTTGACACATAGGGCAACGTAATTCGGCGGTAAGCTTTAAAAAGCTTTCACGCTGAGCTGGCGTGTCGAAAGAAAACTTATCTTCAACCGCACTTACCGAAAAAGCACTAAGCACAAACAGCAGTGCTAAAACGTTTAGGGCAATGGCTTTCAAACTCGCGAGACTGTGAGAGGAAGTTTTCGATAACATCATTATTCCCCTCCCTGTGCACTTGTGGTGCTCTGGTTATTTTTTTCATTAAGCGTGTTCGACAAGTTAGGCTCTGAGACCATCACTGCATCCACATCTACCTTTTTGTCATTGCCTGTTTTGCCAGAAGCTTCTGCCACCAGCTTGTTGTATAGCGGGCCAACTTTGGTGTTCCAAACACGCTCGTTAATATCGCCTATGTGGTGCATGCGAATAATTCCTTCAGCGTCGATAACAAAGTGCTCAGGCGCTCCTGTTACTCCAAGGTCGAGCGACGTATCGCGATAGACATCAAAAATATTATACGCGTAAGGGTTACCGTAACGGCTGAGCATGTCGGTAACTTCTTGCTGAACACGGCTCAGTGTTTTTGTGCCAAAGTCTGGGTCTAAGTCCTGATCAAAATACAAACCCACAATGTGAACGTTTTGTTCGTTCTTTAGCTGAGTGAGATACGGCATCTCAACAGCGCAGGTCACGCACCATACACCCCATACATTTAATATGGTGACCTTGCCCTTTAAATCTTCAGGCGTATAGGTCACCTCTGGCTTCATCAGGTCTGGCAGTGAGAATGCAGGTAACGTCTTATCCTGAACCTGAGAATCTAACTCTCTGGGGTCAGAAAAAAGCCCCTTAAACAGAAAAATGACCAGCAAAGAAAACAACACTAACGGAATAGCAACGAGTGGTGCTTTTTTCATTATGCGCCTCCTTTCACTGACGCATTTGATGGAGTGGATACTTGACCATGAGATTGCTCAGCGTCGTTTTTACCTTTCCCACCAAATACACGTTTGATCTTTTTTACTTTAGCCATACGGTAACGTTTGTCGCTAATAGAGAAGATACCGCCTATAGCCATAACCACTGCGCCCGCCCATAGCCAGATAACAAATGGCTTAATATAAATACGGATGGCCCATGCGCCATTGTCTAAAGGCTCGCCCATAGCGATAAATAAATCTCTTATAGGATTTGAGTGAATAGCGGCTTCAGTCATCGGCATACGCTGTACTATATACAAACGCTTCTCAGGCTCTAGATGCGCGATTAATTCACCGTCTTGATAAACGTCGAATACGCCTTTGTCCGCCTCAAAGTTCGGACCTTGGACTTTGACGACATCTCTAAAGCTAAAGTCATAACCGCCAAGAGAAACGGTATCGCCGATGTCCATGCGCACATCGCGCTCCATTTCATAGTTTGAAACCAGCGTAATGCCGATAATGCAGATAGCAAAACCCACATGGCCCAGCACCATTCCCCAGTGGCTTGGCGTAAGCTTGCGAAGTTTAGATAGCACCGATGCATTGTCACTGTTACTTGATGGCATTGCCGATAGACGCTGCAACACCTCTTGCACTGTAGTGACTAAAATCCAAAACACCAGCACCATGCCTAAAACGCCCATATAGGTTGGTTCATCATAGGCAAAGTTCACTAACACACCTGCACTTAGTGCAATACCGCCAGCGATTGATAGCTGTTTTTGTAATTCACTGGCTTTTTGCTGTTTCCAGCGCGTGAGCGGGCCAAGACCTAGCATTAGTACGAATGGCACAATCAATAAGGTGAACATTTGATTGAAGAACGGAGCGCCTACAGAAATACTGCCTAGGCCTAACTCTTTATGTACAAGTGGCAGTAGTGTACCCAACAATACAACTAGTGTTGCTGCGCACAAAAAGACGTTATTACCCATTAACAACACTTCACGGGAAAACGCTTGATAGCGGCCTGGGCTTTTAAGTGAAGCTGCTCGCATAGCGTAAAGCAGCAAGCCAAAGCCACTAAGTACAATCAATATTCCCAGTATAAATAAGCCTCGGGTAGGATCGCTTGCAAACGAGTGTACCGAAACAATCACTCCAGAACGTACTAAGAAGGTGCCAAGTAAACTCAAACTAAATGCGGCAATTGCAAGCAGTACGGTCCACGACTTAAACGCCTTTCGCTTTTCGGTTACGGCTAGCGAGTGCATTAGCGCAGTACCGACCAGCCAAGGCATGAAAGAGGCGTTCTCTACTGGGTCCCAGAACCACCAGCCACCCCAGCCAAGTTCGTAATACGCCCACCAGCTACCTAGCGCAATGCCCACGGTGAGAAACGCCCAAGCAGAAATGACCCAGGGCCTTGACCAGCGTGCCCAGGTTGAGTCTAGCTGACCTGAAATTAGTGCTGAAATTGCAAAAGCAAACGCGACAGAAAAGCCAACATAGCCCATATAAAGCATAGGCGGGTGAATGATCATGCCAAAATCTTGCAGCAGTGGATTAAGATCTCGTCCATCTACCGGGAAAAACGGCAGCATGCTGTTAAACGGGTTTGAGGTAAGCAGCATGAATAAGTAAAAACCGATGCCCACCATTCCCAACACCGACAGCACCCTTGCAACCATAGCAAGAGGAATACCCTTGCTGAATATCGCCACTGCTACTGTCCATATGGAAAGCATCAACACCCACAGAAGAAATGAGCCTTCGTGGCCGCCCCACACGGCGGTAATTTTATAATAAATAGGAAGTCGACTATTTGAATGCTGGGCAACATACGCCACACTGAAATCGTCAGTCACAAAGGCGTAGGTTAAGCATACATAGGCGATAAGCGTGAAGGTAAATAAGCCGATTGCCAGTGGTTTGGCGGTTGCCATTAACGCTTCGTGCTGACGGTGAGCCCCCCATAGCGGATAAACGGCCAATAATATAGAGAGCACTAGCGCAAGCGTCAGCGCAATATTTCCAATTTCAGGTACCATAGATTATTTGCTCCCGGCGCCGTTTGACGACTCATACGTTGGCATATTTTCAGGTTTTACATGCTTAATGCCTTTCATTTTTTCAGCAAGTTCTGGCGGCATGTACTCTTCGTCATGCTTAGCTAGCACTTCCTGCGCTTTTATGTTGCTCGCGCCAGTGAGTACACCCGTTGCTACAATGCCCTGGCCTTCACGGAATAAATCAGGAAGGATGCCGGTGTAAGTCACAGTGACTGTTGGGCCAGTATCGATAAGGTCAAAGCTCACCGCTAAGCTTTCTTGATCCCTTTTTACACTGCCAGGTACCACCATACCGCCTATACGAAGACGCTGGCCAACCTGCGGTTTCTGGCCGTTTTTACCTTCAATAATTTCACTTGGCGTATAAAAAAGGTCAATACTGTCGTTTAGGGCGTAAAGCATCAATCCAATTGCACTTACTATTAAAAAACCGATAATTCCCACTACGGCTAGTCGCTGCTTTCGTCTCGGGTTCATGCAACTCTCTCTTCGAAAAAACTAATAAACAATAAAAACGCAAATGAATACTAAGTTCACTTTTCGCATTAATACTACATGCTGTCTTGCTGTTGCTGTCGCGCTTGTTTAATCCGCGCTTTGCGCTCTTGTTCCACCACAACCTGTCTTAAAAGGTTACGGTGTTTAATAAAACTTTGGATGGCGATGATAGCCATGGCCGCAAATGTCACACCAAACGACAGCCATACATAAAATGCATAGCCCCCCATGTTGATAAAGTCGGCCAACGATTCAAACTGCATATTAGTTGCCCCCTTTCACGCTGTGGTTAACTTGCTGTTTAGAAGCTAACTGACTGATAGCCAAGGCTTGCACCCAAGGTCTGTGCAACTCTCTAAGCACAATCTCATTACGTAAACGCACTGTAGTTACCGCGCCAATAAAAAACGCGAAACCCAGCAAATTAATTAACAGTGGCCACAGCATTTCAGGAGCAATCGAAGGATTATCGAACTTACTAATGGTCGCCCCTTGATGCAACGTGTTCCACCACTCTACCGAGTAGTGAATAATGGGGATATTTACTACACCCACCAGCGCCATCACGCCTGCGGCTTTACCTGCCTGCTGTTTGTCTTCAAAAGCACCGTAAAGCGCAATCACGCCTACGTACAAGAAAAGCAGAATAAGCTCTGAAGTTAGGCGTGCATCCCACACCCACCAAGCGCCCCACATTGGCTTGCCCCAGGCGGCGCCCGTGAATAGAGCGATAAACGTCATTACTGCGCCGATAGGCGCCATAGCAATCATGCTCATATAGGCAGTGCGCCACTGCCACACCATACCCACCAAGGCTGCAATTGCCATGGCGACATAAGTACCCATAGACAAGATTGCACTAGGTACATGGATATAGATAATTCTAAACGAATCACCTTGCTGATAATCTTGAGGCGCAAATGCCAGCCCCCATACAGTGCCAATGCTCAGACACACTAAAGCACCAACCCAAAACCAAGGCTGTAAAGTTAGGCAGAGCTGATACGCGCGCTCTGTCTTCGCGTAGGGGTGTAACCACTTCCACATTAGTTTTGACTCACTTTTAAAGAATACGCGATGGCAAACGGTGCCAATGCCGCAGCCAATAAAAGCATGGCGGCAATAATAGCAAGTTGCGCATGATAAGGTAATTGCAGTGCGGCAGAATCCACAGCCGACGTGGCAAATATCAGTAACGGAATAAAGACAGGGATAAGTAGCAATGCCAACAGCACCCCACCTTTTTGCAATCCAACGGTAAGTCCTACCGCAATGGCGCCAATTAAAGAAAGTAATGGCGTTCCCAGCAACAATGTTAAAACGAGGGCGATATACATATCGACCGTTAGATTCAAAAACATCGCTAGCAGTGGAGAAAGCAATAATAAAGGCACAAAACTGACCAGCCAATGGGCAGCTACCTTCACCGCGCTCACCGCCGGCAATGCCAGACCAGAGAGCATATACTGTTCTAGCGAACCGTCTTGGAAGTCATCGCGAAACAGTCTTTCCATTGCCATAAGTGATGACAAAATTGCCGCAATCCAAATTACCCCCGGTCCAATGCGCTGAAGGGTATCAGGAGAAGGGCTTACACCTAAAGGGAATAAGGTTACCACCATGAGTAAAAACATCAGTGGTTGCACCAATTCCGCTTTTTGATTGAACGCAATGTGCATGTCGCGTTTAAAAATACCTTGGTAAAGTGACATTAAAAGCGGTACTCCAGGTCAAATACGCGGTGTTCCCCAGCATTTTCTGACAGTGTTTGATGCGAAGTGGTAATAATAAGACCACCGCGTCTAACGTGCTCTTTCATACTTGTTTCAAGTAAGTGAACCCCTTTTACATCAAGCGCTGTAAACGGTTCGTCTAATATCCACACCTTTGCTGGCTTAAGCCATAGTCTTGATAGCGCCACACGACGCTGTTGACCTGCCGACAAATACCTAACAGGCACATCTTCAAGCCCAACTAACCCTACTTTTGCCAAGACGTCATACAGCGTATTTTCTTGTACCGATATACTGTGTTGGGCTAACCAAAATGATAAGTTATCCAAGGCTGAAAGGCTGCCGTTAGTACCGCTCTTATGTCCTAAATAGAAAAGATCGCGATAATAGCCGGTCTTGTCTTCGGAAATGTTTACACCGTTATATAAAACGGCGCCCGACTCAGGTGCACTCAACCCAGTTAATATGCGAAGTAAGCTGGTTTTTCCTGCACCGTTAGGGCCGCGCAAGTACAGCAACTCACCAGTATTAACAACCAGTGAAAGCCCCTCAAAAAGGGTTCTATCTCGTTTGCTGCACGTTAATCCGCACGCCTCTAACACTACTTGGCTACTCCAACCTAAAAAAGAGGTTTTAAAAAATGGCGCTAGTCTACCACATGAACGCTTTTTCGCAGTCGCGAATTCCAATTAAATATGATTTACTTCAAAGACAAAGGCATTTTTCCACAGAGCCAGTAGAACAAGGGTGAGTTGTCTTTCTGCGCAAAAATAAATTGTTCATCTGCCTTAAGAACGAATGGTTTCGCTGTACGTTATCGATGAGCACTTATTAATGATGAAACAGCCTCAAAGCACTTTGCTATAGTCAAATTTGCTATACTCAAATAAGTAAGGAAAAGCGCGACTGTGCCGATATCTTAATTATGACAACACCATTATCATCACTATTGGCAGCGACTCTGAATCAGTCAACGGGCACGACTTCCCCTACATCTTTACCGTCACAGGTAAATGTTGATGCCGCTACTCAAGGGGCGAGTCGAAGTACTTCTCCCGCTATTGCCAACGCTGCGCTGTCGCAGGCAGCCACCTTAGATAATGCCGCGAAAGTAATAGTTGAACGCTTACCTGAACGAGTGCTATCGATAACGGTGACACCAAAAAATGTATCGTCAGCAGCTCAAGTACTCAACGTTGCCTTACCCGCAGAAGTCAGCGCTAAGCTTTCTAACCAAGCAATTAATAATGCGCAGCTTGCACTTTTGCCTACCTCCCCTGATCATATCTCAGGCCCAGAAGCGAAAAGTGCTCAAAATACTTCTCAAAGTCAGGTAAACACTCAGTCTGCAGTGCTGCTTTCTACACGCTTGTCTCAACAAGGCGTGTCATTGTCTGCGCCCGAAAAAGCTGAATTACTGAAAGCCGTGGCACAAGCTCTTGCTGCAAATAACGCCGCCGTTACGCTTAAAGGTCAACTTTCTATTTCTACAAAGAGTGAAAATTTTGGGCAACTCATGCTCACCACCGCTAAAAATGAGGTTATTCCCCTATCGGACATTAATACTGAAAAGCTTGATAGCACGGCTAAAGCAGCGCTTCAAAAGCTAGTTGGACAACAGGTCGTCATAGGACTAAGCCGAGCTAGCAACGGTGGAATCGCGCTGCAAATCTCTCAAGGTTTGTCCAATGAAAGCGCTCGCCCAACAACCAACGACAATAATTTCGCTGCCATGACTCATAAAAATGTAAGTACCAACTTACAACAACAGTTCATTTCCAGCGCACTTAAGCAAGGTGGCGTAGCTGTTGAGCATAACTTGAGTAACCCGCCTCGACTTAACGCGCTTTTAAAAGGTTCTGGTGCCGACACTAACGCGTTAAAAGTGCTTTCTGCGTTGACCTTAACTGACAACAAGCTCTCGATTCGTACATCACAACAAAATGCGGTATTACAAATTGTTGTACCTCAGAGCAAGGGGTCTTCCCTCTCGGCCCCGACTCTGACGCAGGAGCAGGTAAATAAACTTAACCTTTCGCAATTACCAAAAGCGACAGCGAAAGGGCTCGAAGCAGTCACGGGAAATAGCTCGCTTGAAGACTCTTCATCCATTACAAACCTAAAGGCAGCGGCTCCCACATCGCTTAAAGGCACCGATGTTCACAATGCCATCACTGCACTTTCTCGAGTATTACTGAGCCAAACAGGCAGTACAAACCAAGCACTAAACCAACTCATAGCTATTGTGGAGAATGAAAGATTACCGCCCAGCCAGGGTATGCCTAAAGCACATGAAGCTCAGCATTTTGATAAAATTTTGCAGCAACTTAAAGGCCTTGATGCGCTCAACGCGAAGGCTTCTCAAGCCAAGGTATCCAATGGGGAATTTATCGGCCCTCCAAAGCCACCCAAGGAACAACTGCTAGCATCGGCAAAAGCTATATTAACTGAAGGGAAAGATGCCGCTTCAGCAGAGAATAATGGCCTGCAAGGAAAAGACAGTGGGCGTAAACCCTCGCTTGTATCACTTGCCTCTCTCGCACAAGCGTTAAGCTCACAGGCCAAAGGCTTATCAAATAGTTTACTGAGCAATATCGCTGCACAACTGGCGGCTACACAAGGTAAAGGGGCAGAAATAGCGCCAGTGGTTTCAGATAGTCACGCCACTATAGCGGGTTCAAAATCAAATGAGAGCGTAGCTGGCGAGAATGAAAGTGCTATCGAGGTGGTAAAAAGCGGAACAAAGAAACTAGCGCTAGATATGAATGAACAAGGATTGTCGCAACGCCTGCAGCAGCTGATATCCACACAGGCGCTAGTTACCACACCAATAAACTTAACCTCTCCCGTAAACGCTTCCAGCTTTGTTCAAGGATTGGTTGCCTTAGTTCAATTGGCACTAGCGGGTCGCGCCATGCAGCGTCAACCTGGTTTAAAGGCGCAAATAGATGCGCCCGACTCTATTGTTTCAAAAACGTTGGCGAATATGGGGGTAACGGCTCAACCAAGTCGCGTTAGCCAAGACATGCACCAGCTAGACAGCCGACAACAGCTGCTTTCTCAACTTAAGACACTGTTAAGTAGCCACCAGCAAAACAAAATTGCTAATGTGGACAGCCGTATTCAAGGACAAGACAGTTTTTATTACATTTTGCCATCGCTTTCACAGCAGCACAGTCCGCCAGAGCTCTTGATAAAACGAGAGCAAGGTGGGCAGAACAAAAAGCACGCACAAACAGGCGAGCGTTCTCTTTGGAATATCACGATGAAGCTGGACATTGGTGATAGCGGACAAGTTTTGGCAAAATCAAAAATTGATAAAAGCACCATTACTTTAGACTTATATGCATCCAACGATGAAGTACTTAGGCGCATTGGCGATACCCTACCCTATTTACATAATCGTCTTACTTCCCTCGGATTAGTTGTAGAAAACACCAGTTACCAACGGGGACACATACCAGAGTCATTAAGCTCACGCCCTCATCAGATCTTTGAAACCAGGGTGTAGATGAGGAATTTATGACTGATTCACAAAAAACAAAGCGCGCTATTGGCCTAAAATATGACGGAGGCGATAAAAAAAATGCGCCGAAAGTGGTTGCCAAAGGCTATGGAGATTTGGCAGAAGCCATCATTGCCATGGCTGAAGAAACCGGGATATTAATTCACGAAGACCCTTACTTAAGCGAAGTCCTCGCTACCCTTGATGTGGGGCAAGATATCCCTGAATCGCTTTATTATGTGATCGCCGAATTGCTGGCCTACTCTTATGTACTTCAAGGAAAAATCCCTCCCGGTTGGGAGGGAATTATCAAGTGTATCGACTTTGAAGTGTAGTAAACACAAAACTAAAACGTATTGAACCTGCACTTCGAGTATCAATTTTGTCCACCACATAAAAAAACCTTGCTTCAATAAAGAATAAGCCCGCGTTTAGCGGGCTTGTTACAAGAATGCTAGGTAAGCAGTTTTGTTATCTAAACAGGACCTTTTCCTTGTTAAACCAATGGATACAGAAGAAAATCAATCCGGTTGCAATCACTGCGGTAGACGTAAATATGCCAAACAGCGCAAAGTAGTCCATGGTGCCTTTGAACAGTTCTTTCATCGCCAAAGCAACGTTAGTCAGCGGTACCCAAACCCAGCCGCCTTTAAGCTCTACACCCGGCATCATGGCTATAATTACAGGGAAAATAACCACCATAATCAGTGACCCCATGTAGCTTTGCGCCTCTTTAAACGAGCGAGCATAAATTGAAAGTGATAGTAGAATAGCGGCGAAAACTGCCACCACTGGCACCAACATTAGAAAGATCAGCAGGAAGTCCACAAGACCAATCATCGACATGATCTTAACCACAAACTCAACGGCCATGCCTTGCGATAACACCAGTCCCCATATAGCCATGGAAGAAACGGTAATAAGCGCAGTAATTATACCCGCAGTAGCGATAGTAAAGAATTTACCCAGTACCAGCTTATGACGGTCTATCGGCGATATAAGTAGTGTTTCTAATGTACCTCGCTCTTTCTCACCGGCACCTAAGTCAGCCGCTGGGGCCATAGCGCCTTGAAGGCACAAGATGAAGATGAAATATGGCAGCATACCGCCTAAGCGTTCACCCCACACTTCGCGATCGTCGGCGACATTTTGCTTTTCTATCTTGATTGGCTTTAGCAAGGCCTCTTGCTGAGTTTCATCTAGATTAAGCTGCGCAAAAGCTGTTTGTTGGAATGCATCGGTATATTCATCAATGATGTCGGATACGCGCCCCATCACCTTATTTAGACCAGCATCGTTGAGATAAAGCTCAATTTTATGCTGACCTGAACGCAAAACATCGCTATCAAAGGTTTCGGGAATAACCAAAACAAAATCTAGTGTTTCGTTTTTGATGAGTTTAGCGTAGTCAGCCTCATCGCCAATCGCAACCGATTCGAATTTATCTGATGCGTCGTTAAAAGACTGAACAATTGCTGGCGCATACGCTTCACCAACTATCGCGTATTTCAGTACTTTATTTTCCGCTTTATCCGCCGCTGAACTCATGAAAAAGAACGCGACACCGAAAATAGCTGGGAATAATAAAAGCGGTAAACCAATCATGAATATGATGGTTTTCTTATCCCGTAATAGTTCTTTGAATTCCTTTTTAAAGATTAACCACATGACCCATCTCCTCAGAATCCATTGATAGTGTTTTTAGGAAGCTCTTATGCATTTGCCCGCCAGCCCCGTCATTACCAGACAATGCGCTAAAGGCGGCTAGCGAATCGTTAAATACCGTTTCACCTTGGTTAATCACGGTCACCTTGTCGCAAAGGGTTTGCACCTCATCAAGGTGGTGAGTAGAGAAAATAACCGGGGTACCTTTATCTTTAAGGCGCTGAATAAATTCCATCACGGTACTCGTTGCCATAATATCAAGTCCGGTTGTGGGTTCATCAAGCACCACTAGTTCAGGCTCGTGTATAACAGCGCGAGCAATAGAAACTTTTTGCTTCATCCCTGATGAGAAATTCTCGGCTCGTCTATCAAGGAAGGTTTGCATATCGAGTAAATCAGCTAACTCTTCAATACGCGCGTTAATCACATTTTTTGGAATACCGTGCAACTCACCGAAGTAGCTAATATTCTCTCGGCCACTTAAACGACCATAAAGGCCCGTTGAGCTAGATAAAAAGCCAATTTTTTTACGGGCAATATTAGGGTTAGTAAGCACATCCTCACCACCAATAATAACTTTTCCGCTATCAGGTTTGAGTGCTGTTGAAAGCATGCGAAGTGTAGTTGTTTTACCTGCTCCATTTGGCCCTAATAAACCAAGTACTTGTCCTTTTTCGCAAGTAAACGACACATCCCTTACCGACTGGAAATAGCGCCCTTTTAATCGCGGGTCCTTTTTTTCCTGTTCGCTAAGCTTTTTTGGGTTCTCCACCTCAAAACGCTTAGCAAGGCCTGATATTTCAATCATTTCCCTTCCCTCTTCTCACGTGTGAACAGTAGCACCGTTCATTATTGTTGTAGGCTTGCTTTGCTGTAGCCGCAAATTATGCCGTTCTATTTGTTTAAAATTGTTTTAGCGTACTTAACCAGCTTAGGCTGCGATAGCTATTTCATCCTAGTAGTCTGTACTTACAAATATTTATTACAGCATTCCTTGTTTTTATTTGTTGTACAAGTTTCAGCCTTGCATTAAGTGTTAGTAAATATTTCTTAATATACTCTTTGATGAAGCCATAAAAAAACCCACCTAACGGTGGGTTCTTAATATGCGGTTAAGCGCTAATTTTACTCAGGAAGCACATCGTCTTCTTGCTGAGGTACCGCTTCCTCTGCTTTCATTGTTTTAGAAAGCAAAAGTTCTTGGCGGATCTTAGTTTCAATCTCGTTTGCAATCTCAGGGTTCTCTTTTAAGAACTTCATCACGTTCGCTTTACCTTGACCAATGCGGTCACCCTTGTAGCTGTACCAAGCACCCGCTTTATCAACTAGCTTTTGCTTAACACCAAGGTCAATAAGCTCAGCTTCTTTGCTGATACCTTCGCCGTAGCGGATCATAAATTCAGCTTGCTTAAACGGAGGTGCAACTTTGTTCTTCACTACTTTAACGCGAGTTTCGTTACCTACTACCTCATCGCCTTCTTTCACTGCTCCAATACGGCGAATATCTAGACGAACAGAAGAATAGAACTTAAGCGCGTTACCACCAGTAGTGGTTTCCGGGTTACCAAACATAACACCAATCTTCATACGAATTTGGTTAATGAAGATACACAGTGTATTTGAACGCTTGATGTTTGCAGTAAGCTTACGCAACGCTTGCGACATTAGACGCGCCTGAAGACCAACGTGAGAATCACCCATGTCACCTTCAATTTCTGCTTTAGGTGTAAGCGCCGCTACCGAGTCAACAATAACAACATCTACTGCACCTGAACGTACAAGCATGTCGCAAATTTCCAGCGCTTGCTCACCAGTATCAGGCTGAGATACCAATAGTTCGTCGATGTTTACGCCAAGTTTCTCAGCATATACCGGGTCTAGGGCGTGTTCAGCATCAACGAAAGCACAGGTTTTACCCTTGCGCTGGGCTTCAGCAATAACTTGAAGTGTTAGCGTGGTTTTACCTGATGATTCAGGTCCGTAGATTTCAACAACACGTCCACATGGCAAACCGCCTATACCTAGAGCGATATCAATGGTAAGTGAGCCAGTAGAAATCGCTTCGATATCCATGGCTTGGTTATCGCCTAAGCGCATGATAGCGCCTTTACCAAATTGCTTTTCAATTTGGCCAACTGCGGCGGTTAAAGCTTTTGATTTGTTATCGTCCACGTATGTATCCTCTAGGATTTGCGGTTAAATTCTGTATTGGTGTTTTCCATATTTTTTATGAAATTACCAAATAATGATCACATTCTATACTGTACAAGCATACAGTTTCAACCAGTGTTTTTAATTTTCACTCAACATTTTAATTAACTGAGTAATGGCAAAGCTAATAGCATGTTGACGTACTTCGTCGCGATTGCCGCTGAAAACCTGTTTGATTTGCGCTTCGTGCTGCCCACATAAAAAGCCAAACCACACAGTGCCCACCGGTTTTGCGTCGCTGCCACCGCCAGGGCCGGCAATGCCGCTAACCGTTACAACAAGTTGCGCTCCGCTGTTACGGCGCACGCCTTCAGCCATTTCTTTCACCGTTTGCTTCGACACCGCGCCGTACTCTTTTAGCGTCTGTTCTGTTACGCCCAGAACGCTTCGCTTTGCGTCATTAGAGTACGTCACCCAGGATTGGTTAAACCAATCAGAACTGCCAGCCACACTGGTAAAAGCAAAAGCAACTCCTCCGCCCGTACACGACTCGGCGCTCGATACGGTCCAACCTTTGCTCCTGAGTGCGTCACCCAACACATGGACTTGCGCAGATAATGCGCTATCAAGTGTTAAAGGGGTGGCGTTTGCTGTCGAATCAGTTGAAAATGTTGTGCTCATTTGGATATACCTAATTACACCTGTTGTGCTTTATCAGATCTTCGCTTGATCTTAATGGGCGTGAGTTTATCATTTATTCCCCTCAACAGGCATTAAACCCAGCAACAAATTCGCAGAGGCATTTTTTGGAATCACATACTCCTATGATGCGCCAATATCTGACTATTAAGGCGCAGCATCCGAATATTTTACTGTTTTATCGCATGGGCGACTTTTATGAGTTGTTTTACGACGATGCCAAAAAAGCTGCTGAATTACTGGATATTTCATTAACAGCCAGAGGAAAATCTGGTGGTGAACCTATTCCTATGGCTGGTGTGCCTTATCATGCGGTAGAAAGTTATCTGTCACGCTTAGTGAAAATGGGCGAGTCAGTAGCCATTTGTGAACAGGTAGGCGACCCAGCCACCAGTAAAGGCCCTGTTGAACGCGCAGTACAACGCATTGTTACGCCCGGTACAGTCACCGACGAAGCGCTGTTAGAAGAACGTCGCGACAATATTCTGGCCGCCGTTTGTGGTCACAGTATGCACTATGGGCTGGCAACCCTAGATGTTACGAGCGGTCGTTTTGTTGTGTTTGAATGTGACAGCGATGAAAGCCTACTTGCTGAAATTCAGCGCATTAACCCAGCTGAACTGCTCTATCCTGAAGGATTTGAAAGCTTAGCATTGGTTGAAAACCGCAAAGGACTTAGACGCCGTCCTGAATGGGAATTCGACATTGATACCGCCTCAGAGCAATTAAACGCGCAGTTTGAAACCAAAACATTAGATGGCTTTGGAATAAAAGGCGTCACTAAAGGCTTAGGCGCAGCGGGCTGCGTTTTACAATATGTAAAGGATACCCAGCGTACTGCTCTGCCTCACATTCGCCGCATTCAGACCGAACAGCAAGACAGCCGCGTGCAGCTTGATGCTGCCACCCGCAGAAACCTAGAACTTACCCATAATTTGTCGGGCGGACAGGAAAATACGCTGTTCAGCGTGATGGATACCACCACTACGGCCATGGGTAGTCGTATGCTACAGCGTGTTATTCATTCGCCTTTAACCGACCAGCATGAACTGCACAGCCGCTTAGATGCTGTTGAAACTTTCATTAATGACGACCCTGAAGATATTCGCGCAGCGCTCAAACACATTGGTGACATTGAGCGTATTATGGCGCGCTTAGCCCTTCGTTCAGCGAGGCCACGCGACTTCGCTCGCCTAAAAAATGCCTTTAACGCCCTGCCTGATTTACAAGATGCTCTAGCTCGGTTCGACACAGGGCAAATCCGAAGTATTAGCGAAACCATTGGCACTTACCCTGAGCTTCAAGCTCTGTTAAATGATGCCATTATCGATAACCCACCAGTGGTAATACGCGATGGCGGCGTAATTGCCGAGGGTTACAACGCCGAACTTGATGAATTGCGCAAGCTATCACAAGGTGCTACCGACTACTTAGACGCTATGGAACAACGTGAGCGCGAGCGCACCGGCATTTCTACGCTAAAAGTGGGCTATAACAAAGTTCACGGGTTCTTTATTGAAATTAGCCGGGCGAACAGTGCATTAGCGCCTGCTGAATATATTCGAAGACAAACCCTTAAAAACACTGAACGTTATATAACGCCAGAACTTAAAGAGCACGAAGATAAAGTGCTAAGCAGTCAGGGCGCTGCGCTTGCTCTTGAAAAGCAGCTTTATGAAGCCTTGTTTGACAACTTTGCGCCGCACTTAAACAACTTAATTGAAACCGCTGCGGCGCTAGCCAAATTAGACGTGCTATGCTGTTTTGCCGAACGCGCAGTCTCCCTTGATTGGTATCGACCTCATTTGAGTCAAGAATGTGCGCTTACTTATGATGCCGGCCGCCACCCTGTGGTTGAGAACGTGATGAAAGACCCCTTCATTGCCAACCCGCTTCAGCTAGATACCGAGCGCCGCATGCTAATTATTACCGGTCCGAACATGGGCGGTAAGTCGACCTATATGCGCCAAACTGCGCTGATTGCCCTGTTGGCCTGTATTGGCAGTTTTGTACCTGCAGAAAATGCCCACATAGGAAAGCTAGATCGTATTTTTACCCGTATAGGCGCATCAGATGACTTAGCCTCAGGTCGTTCTACCTTCATGGTTGAGATGACAGAAACGGCGAACATTCTAAACAATGCCACAGAAAACTCTCTGGTATTAATGGATGAAATAGGCCGTGGTACCAGTACCTATGATGGATTGTCTCTGGCGTGGGCATGCGCGAGTTATTTGGCAAAACAGCTAAATGCTTATACGCTTTTTGCCACTCATTATTTCGAACTTACTGAACTTCCAGAAACGCAAAGCGGCGTAGTGAATGTGCACTTAGACGCGATGGAGTTTGAAGATACCATACGCTTCATGCATACCGTATCAGAAGGTGCGGCGAGCAAAAGCTTTGGTTTACAAGTCGCCCAACTTGCAGGCGTACCGAAGGCGGTAATAAAAGCAGCGCAACAAAAACTCGCGGTGTTGGAATCATCACACCTTATGACCAGCACGGAAGACGGATCAGAGAAAGCCAACGATGAGTCTTTTGTAGCGAAGAGCTCGGTAAAAGGTGTAAATAAAACAAGCGCATCAGTTAAAGTCACATCAAATACTAAAGGCCAAGCTGAAATGCTATTCCCTGATAAGCAGCACCCGGTTGTAGAAGCCCTTGAAAACTTATCACCCGATGAGTTATCACCGCGCCAAGCGCTAGACCTTATCTACACACTTAAGCGCCTGAGCCAATCTTAAACCAAGCTTAAGCGCGTATAAATTGCGCATCATGTGGGCAAATTGATTGTCTGCCCACATGAATTTGCGTATACTATCGCCCCGTCCAAAGTGTAGCTGGTTTTGTTCTAAACTCAGCCTATATTTACCATACAACCCAAACGTTCTAGGTTTCGCATGACAAATTATATTTTCGTCACCGGTGGTGTAGTTTCATCGCTAGGTAAAGGTATTGCTGCAGCATCGTTAGCCGCAATTCTGGAAGCTCGCGGTCTCACCGTAACCATGTTAAAACTCGACCCTTACATCAATGTCGACCCGGGCACTATGAGCCCTATCCAGCATGGTGAAGTATTTGTTACCGATGACGGCGCTGAGACCGACCTTGATCTTGGTCACTATGAGCGTTTTATTCGCACCCGCATGACTAAGCGCAACAACTTCACTACCGGCCGTGTATATGAAGAAGTGTTAAAGCGCGAGCGTCGCGGTGATTACCTTGGCGCAACCATTCAGGTTATTCCTCATATCACCAATGAAATTAAGCGCCGCGTAATTGAAGGTGCTGAAGGTCATGATGTAGCTATTGTTGAAGTAGGTGGAACGGTTGGTGATATCGAGTCACAACCTTTCTTAGAAGCTATTCGTCAGCTTGGTACCGAAGTAGGCCGTGAACGCGCTATGTTCATGCACCTAACGCTTGTACCTTATATGCCAGCATCAGGTGAAGTAAAAACTAAGCCTACGCAGCATTCGGTAAAAGAGCTTCGCTCGATTGGTATTCAGCCAGATATTCTAGTTTGTCGTTCGGTAGGTGCACTGCCGGCCAGTGAGCGCTCGAAAATCGCCCTATTCACAAACGTTGCCGACAAAGCCGTTATTTCTTTGAAAGACGTAGACAGCATTTACCGCATTCCTGCTGCACTTAAAGCACAAGGCATGGATCAGCTGGTAGTTGACCGTTTCGGTCTTGAGTGTGAAGAAGCCGACTTATCTGAATGGGAACAAGTACTTTACGCTGAGTCTAACCCTACTGCTGAAGTTAATATTGGTATGGTAGGCAAGTATGTTGAGCTACCTGACGCTTATAAGTCTGTAAACGAAGCGCTTAAGCACGCTGGCCTTAAAAATCGTCTGACCGTGAATATTCACCACATCGACTCGCAAGACGTGGAAAGCAAAGGTACCCAAATTCTAGAAAAACTAGATGCTATCTTGGTGCCTGGCGGCTTTGGCGAACGCGGTATAGAAGGTAAAATTGCTGCTGCTCGTTATGCCCGTGAAAACAAAGTCCCTTACCTTGGCATTTGCTTAGGTATGCAGGTAGCGCTTATCGAGTACGCGCGCAATGTTGCAGGTATGGAAAATGCGAACAGCACAGAGTTCGACCCTGAAACGCCTTATCCTGTTGTGGGCCTAATCACTGAGTGGTTAGATGCTGCAGGAACAACTGAAACTCGCACAGAAAACTCAGATCTTGGCGGTACCATGCGTCTAGGTAGTCAGCTATGTCACCTTATTGAAGGTACAAAAGTTCATGAGATGTATGGTAATGCCGAAATTTATGAGCGTCACCGTCACCGTTACGAAGTGAACAACAACCTGCGTGACCAAATCGAAGCCGCTGGATTAAAGGTAAGTGGTTTGTCCACTGACAAGCGACTTGTAGAAGTGGTGGAAATCCCTGATCATCCTTGGTTCATTGCGGGCCAATTCCACCCTGAGTTCACATCAACTCCTCGGGATGGACACCCATTATTCACTGGTTTCGTTGCTGCGGCAGGAAAATACCAGAAAGAAAATCACTAATTTCTAATAAAAGGGGTGCTCTCTCCCGTTGCACCCCATTCAATTGTTGAGGAAAAAACATGGCGAAAATTAGTCGCATTATCGGACGCGAAATCTTAGATTCACGTGGAAACCCTACCGTAGAAGCAGATGTATACTTAGAATCAGGCGTAATGGGCCGTGCTGCAGCACCATCTGGTGCATCTACTGGTAGCCGCGAAGCACTAGAGCTACGCGACGGCGACAAGTCTCGTTACCTAGGTAAAGGTGTAACAAAGGCAGTTGCAGCAGTTAACGATACCATCGCGCCAGCACTTATCGGTAAAGATGCACTAGCGCAAGCTGATATCGACGGCATCATGATTGACCTTGATGGCACTGAAAACAAAGAAACCCTTGGCGCGAACGCAATCCTAGCGGTTTCACTTGCAGTAGCGAAAGCAGCGGCAGCAGAGAAAGGCGTAGCACTTTACGAGCACATTGCAGACCTAAACGGTACATCTGGTCAATTCTCTATGCCAGTACCAATGATGAACATCATCAACGGTGGTGAGCACGCTGATAACAACGTAGACATTCAAGAGTTCATGGTACAGCCAGTTGGCGCGAAGAGCTTCAAAGAAGCGCTACGTATGGGTGCTGAAATCTTCCACGCTCTTAAGAAAGTACTGTCTGCTAAAGGCCTTAACACAGCGGTTGGTGATGAAGGTGGTTTTGCCCCTAACCTTAGCTCAAACGCTGAAGCGCTTGCAGTAATCGTAGAAGCCGTTGAAAACGCTGGCTACAAAATGAATGAAGACATTACCCTTGCACTAGACTGCGCGGCGTCTGAATTCTATAAAGATGGCAAATACGTACTATCTGGCGAAGATAAGAGCTTCGATTCAGAAGCGTTTGGCGACTACCTTGCTGACCTTTCTTCACAATACCCAATTGTATCTATTGAAGACGGCCTGGACGAAAGCGACTGGGACGGCTGGGCAAGCCTAACTAAGAAGATTGGTGACAAAGTACAGCTAGTTGGTGACGACTTGTTTGTAACTAACACTAAAATTCTTAAGCGCGGTATTGATAACGGTATTGGTAACTCAATCCTTATCAAGTTCAACCAAATCGGTTCACTGACTGAAACCCTTAACGCTATTAAGATGGCGAAAGATGCGGGCTTTACAGCGGTTATCTCTCACCGCTCTGGTGAAACTGAAGACGCCACAATTGCTGACCTTGCAGTAGGTACAGCGGCGGGCCAAATCAAGACGGGTTCACTATGCCGTTCTGACCGTGTTGCTAAGTACAACCAATTACTTCGTATTGAAGAAGCACTAGGTGACGCTGCAACTTACAAAGGCCGTAGCGAAATCAAAGGCCAATAATTGACGCCTGAGAATATGATGAAAAGCCGCTTTCTATAGCGGCTTTTTTTGTGTCTATTTTTTCGCATTGTTTAATGAAACCGTGTAGCAACAAGCGCTTAATCTTGCTAGGGTTAAATAACTTTAGACAGGTATTTGATAATCCCGATGGCTTCAGGCGACAAACTTTCCCACTCTTTACCCAACGCCCAAGTTGGCTTTTTCAGTGAAGCTGGTGAACTCGGTGGAAGCCACCCTCAATTCAATGAAATATGTACTGCTCTGTATGAAAGAGAAATCGTCTCTCTAGCTCATAGCGAGATAAAAAACCTATCGCTGCTTAAGCGTCGAATGGGCGGGCTTCCCTATCACGTGAAAGCTATTGCTCGATATATGATTAGTAATGGCATCGCAAACAATCCATCCCCGCTAAAAACAGATACCCATAATGGGAGTTGGTATGCCAAGCAATCTGCAAAGTGCCCCGGCATTAATCATTTAGACGATGTAGAAAAGCGAGAAGCGTGGTATAGAAAAAACGCTAGGTATGGTCTTGTTGTACCTGTTTTAATTTTAAATATGGAAGGTTCTCACATTGAGCTTGATTCCATTGATATGGTAAATCAAGACAATACCCAGCTCCATCTGAACAAAAATGGATGGTTTGCTAACTCGGGTGAATGCATTCACTCAACAACACTACGCGATGAATTGGAAGCGGCTACGGCACTTTCAGTTCAAAACAAAATACTATTGCGGCCTTCAAAGGCGATAGTGACCGCTGCATGCTGTGGCCACACATGGAGCTTTAAATCCAAGCGTTCACCCCGTGCCTTATCCCTTCGCGAAATGCGCTTATCTACTCAAATCAATTGGAAGAACTTTACGTTACTTAGAAATAACAAGGCTTGTATAGAATAAAAACCCACTTAAAAAGCATAAATAGCCAAGATTCGCATTTCACCTCTATAGATAAAATTAGTACGAACATCCTAATCAACCCTGCAGTTAAAACTTAAAGCCCTTTGAAATGACAGATATTGCTAGCCATGCTTACTGATAACGAACACCGTTAGGATGCGCATCCTAAATAATTAAAAGAAAGCATTTATACACGAAAAATATACTCATTATCGTAAACAATGGTTGACCTCTTCATGCCACATGGGTACATTGTCGCTATCTACTTGGTCAGCAAAGAAACAACAGCTCATGCGTATTCGTTTCCTTCTTCTATCTCTACTCCTTATGGCAGCCAGACTGCACGGGTAGATTGCGACCAGCGATTTAATTTCACAAAAACCCGTGCCAAGCACGGGTTTTTTTTTAACTATTCAACTGAGAGAGCGTCATGACAAATCAAGTGAAGATCTTTGATACCACATTGCGAGACGGTGAGCAGGCCTTACCTGCAAGCCTAAGTGCCAAAGAGAAATTGCAGATCGCACTGGCGCTCGAACGGTTAGGCGTAGACATTATCGAAGCTGGCTTTCCTGTCTCTTCTCCAGGCGATTTTCGCTCTGTACAAATGATTGCAAAAGAAGTTAAGAACTCTATCGTTTGTGGCCTATCTCGCGCATTGCCGGGTGACATTGATGCATGCGGACAAGCATTAAGCGTTGCTGAGCAATTCAGAATTCACACCTTCATCGCAACGTCAGAGATTCACGTAGGTGCCAAGCTTCGCAAGTCACAAGATGAAATTGTAGATATGGCTGTAGCCGCAGTGAAACATGCACGTAAGTATACTGACGATGTAGAGTTTTCCTGTGAAGATGCGGGGCGTACCCATATTGATTACCTATGCCGAATGGTTGAAGCTGCTATTAACGCTGGCGCAACGACGGTAAATATTCCGGACACCGTAGGCTACACAACACCTACAGAGTTTGGCGGTATTATTCAGCAATTGTTCAATCGCGTTCCAAATATCGATAAAGCAACCATTTCAGTACATTGTCACAACGACTTGGGCTTAGCGGTAGCAAATTCATTAGCAGCTGTTGAGCAAGGTGCCAGACAGGTTGAATGTACGATAAACGGTATTGGCGAGCGTGCTGGTAACGCTTCACTTGAAGAAATTGCCATGATCTTACAAACCCGTAAGAACATGTTGGGCTTTGAAACTAACATTAATTCTACCGAAATATCGCGCACATCTAAGCTAGTCAGCCAGCTTTGTAATATGCCAGTTCAATCAAACAAGGCCATTGTTGGCGCAAATGCGTTTAGCCATTCATCTGGTATTCACCAAGACGGTGTCTTAAAAGCGCAAAATACCTATGAAATTATGACCCCAGAAAGTGTGGGCATTAATAAGAACAACCTAAACTTAACGTCACGCTCTGGCCGTCATGTGATTAAACATCGCTTAACCGAACTTGGCTATAAAACCGAAGACTATGACTTAGAAGCGGTGTATGACGCCTTCTTAAAGTTAGCGGATAAAAAAGGCCAAGTATACGATTACGACCTTGAAGCCTTGTTGTTCTTCGATAAGCAAAAGCACGACCAAGCACACTTCCAGTTGCTTTATCTTCAAGCTAATTCAGGGCGTGAAATCATTCCAAGCGCCACCGTTAAAATGAAAGTGGGCACTGAAGAGATTACCCAGTCTAGTATTGGAAACGGCCCGGTAGATGCGGCTTATAAGGCCATCATGTCTATACTAGGTCACGAAGATTTAGAAGTTGTCGACTTTAAATTAGATTCAAAAGGTGAAGGTGCCGACGCTTTGGCGCAAGTGAGCGTTATCGCTACATATAAAGGCCGTCGTTTCCATGGAATCGGCTTGGCTACAGATATTGTGGAAGCCGGCGTTAAAGCCCTTATCTTTGTATTAAATAACACATATTTGGCCGATCAAATTGATCAGCAAAAAAACCAACAAGAACGCGTTGCAGGAGTATAAATGAGCCAGTATTCAATTGCCGTATTAGCCGGAGACGGTATCGGCCCAGAAGTTATGCAGGAAGCCAATAAGGTTTTAGATGCTGTTGAAAAGAAGTTTAACGTCACCCTGAACCGTACTGCATATCCTGTAGGTGGCTACGCCATTGATACTGAAGGCGAAGCGCTACCCTCAAAAACGCTTTTGGGCTGTGAGCAAGCCGATGCGATCTTGTTTGGCAGTATCGGTGGCCCTAAGTGGGACACCTTGCCGTTAGAGCAACGTCCTGAGCGTGCCGCACTACTTACCCTTCGCAGTCATTTCGACTTGTTCAGTAACTTACGCCCGGCTCGCATTTATCCGGGCCTTGAAAGCCTGTCTCCCCTTCGTGAAGACATTGCTAAATCAGGCGTAGACGTTTTAGTTGTGCGTGAGCTAACCAGCGGTATTTACTTTGGTCAGCCTAAGGGCCGAGAAGGTGAAGGCGAAGAAGAGTTCGCGTATGACACCATGCGCTATAGCAAACGTGAAATTCGCCGTATTGCGATTGCAGCGTTTGAAGCAGCACAGAAGCGTCGCGGCAAAGTGACGTCGGTGGACAAAGCCAACGTACTGGTAACCAGCCGCTTATGGCGTGAAATTGCTGAAGAAGTCGCAAAAGACTATCCAGATGTAGAACTAGACCACATCTACATCGACAACGCCACTATGCAAATAATGAAGAACCCAGCGCAGTTCGATGTGATGCTGTGTTCAAACCTTTTTGGCGATATCGTTTCTGATGAATGCGCTATGATGACTGGCTCTATGGGCTTGTTGCCATCGGCAAGCATGAACGAAGAAGGCTTTGGCCTTTATGAGCCAGCAGGCGGTTCGGCCCCAGATATTGCAGGCCAAGGCATTGCTAACCCTATCGCACAAATTTTATCAGCCGCCATGATGCTGCGTTTCAGCATGAATTTGAATGTTGTTGCCGACGCAATTGAAAAGGCAGTAGTGGCAACGTTAGAAGCAGGTGTACTTACAGGCGAGTTATTACCTGCAGATAAACGCAGCCAAGCGGCAAGCACGTCACAAGTGGGCGATGAAATCGTTAAACAATTAATGGCGCAGGAGTAAAACAACCTCATGGCCAAGACCTTATATGACAAAGTGTGGCAAGCCCACATTATTGACCAAATCGGTGAAGACAGCTTAATTTATATCGACCGTCACCTAATTCACGAAGTGACGTCACCTCAGGCATTCGCTGGCCTTAATGAAAAAGGCCGTAAAGTACGACGCCCTGATCGCACGGTTGGCACCATGGATCACAGCATTTCGACTCGTTCACTGGCAATTGATGCCTGTGGACCAGCCAATGCGCTTCAGCTACAAACCTTGGCAAAAAACTGTGAAGAACACGGCATTCAGCTATTTCCAGTGGGTCACCAAAAGCAAGGTATTGTGCACGTTATGGGCCCTGAATTAGGTTTAATTCAGCCTGGTATGACGGTGGTGTGTGGTGACTCACACACTGCAACCCACGGTGCATTTGGTGCGCTAGCGTTTGGTATTGGTACCTCTCAGGTAGAGCATGTATTAGCAACACAAACGTTAAAACAAAGCCGCGCTAAGAGCATGCTTATTAATGTAAATGGCAAGCTTCCTGTTGGTATTACCGCAAAAGACATTATTCTTGCCATTATAGGAAAGATTGGCCACGCCGGCGCTACTGGCCATGTCATTGAATACGCGGGTGAAGCTATCCGCGGTTTAAGCATGGAAGAGCGCATGACGGTGTGCAACATGAGTATTGAAGCTGGTGCGAAAGCTGGCCTTGTTGCACCAGACGAGAAAACCTTCGCCTACCTTGAAGGCCGTGAATACGCACCCAAAGGCCAGGACTGGGAAGACGCTGTCGCTTACTGGAAAACCCTTTATACCGAAGAGGGGGCAACCTTTGACACTGTGGTTGAACTTGAAGCGGCGGATATCGCTCCTCAGGTTACGTGGGGCACTAACCCAGGCCAGGTTATTGGCGTAAACACACCGGTACCTGCCCCTGAAGACTTCAGTGACCCGATTGAAAAAGAGAGCGCAGTAAAAGCGCTTGAGTATATGGGCTTGAAACCCGGTGAAAAGCTTGCCGACGTTGCAGTAAACCACGTATTTATCGGTTCATGCACCAACGGTCGTATTGAAGATATGCGTGCAGCGGCACAAATTGCCAAGCGCGGTAAAGTCGCCGATTCAGTAACCGCGATTGTTGTACCAGGGTCAGGTAATGTTAAACGCCAAGCTGAAGCAGAAGGCTTAGATAAAATCTTTATCGATGCTGGCTTTGAGTGGCGTTTGCCAGGTTGCTCTATGTGCCTTGGTATGAATGACGACAAGCTAGTGGCAGGCGATAGATGTGCCTCTACCAGTAACCGTAACTTTGAAGGCCGCCAAGGCCGTGGTGCGCGCACTCACTTAGTAAGCCCAGCAATGGCTGCCGCAGCTGCAATTACCGGTCGCTTTGCTGACGTTAGAGATTATCAGGAGTAAGTTATGTCTGAACAAGGTTTTACACAACACACAGGCATTGCTGCGCCGCTTGATCAGGCCAATGTCGATACCGACCAAATTATTCCAAAACAGTTTCTAACTGGCGTAACGCGTGCTGGCTACGGCAAACATTTGTTTCACGACTGGCGTTATTTGGATTTAGAAGAGAAAGAGCCAAACCCAGCGTTCGCGCTGAATAAGCCTGAGCACAAAGGTGCGAGTCTGTTGCTAGCTCGCGAAAACTTTGGTTGTGGATCAAGCCGAGAACACGCGCCGTGGGCACTTGCCGACTTTGGATTTAAAACGGTTATTGCCACCAGCTTTGCTGATATTTTTTACGGCAACTGCATTAATAATCAGCTAGTGCCTGTGGCATTATCAAGCGAGCAAATGGACGCTTTGTTTGCTGCAGTGAAGGCAGACCCAGCAACTAAGATCACCGTTGATCTTCCAGCGCAAACGGTAAGTTTTAACGATACAAGCTTCAGTTTCGATATTGCTGAGCATCACAAAAACAACCTAATTAAAGGCTTAGATGCTATCGGTCAAACGCTAGAACTCACAAGTGCTATAGAAGCCTTCGAAGATAAACAGCCCGCATGGTTGTAAAAGCGTGGGGCTTTAGCGCTTAACAAGGCCCTAGCATGACACATGGGTGCTGTCGCGAGATGGCACCCTGTTTATTTCTCTCTTCCATGCCTTTACCTTAACTTCGTATCAATACGCCTAATACCAAACCGCATAGAGAATATCAGTTCACCTGATTTGAGCTATAAGCAACTTCTCGACACATTTACACGTCACACGTTTTCTCACGAATACGTTAATCTTATATTCGCTGACTCTAGCTATACTAAAGACGAATAAACTCCTCACTTTTTTCACTGGAATATCGTACTATTCATTTCTATTGTAATTGAAGGCTATGGCAACGTTGTGCCTCACAGGAGAAATAATGCTAGAACAGGTACCCATTGATGATTTGCAGCCAGGAATGTACGTCAATCAAGTACTTGAACAAACAGGCTCACTTAAAATGCGCTCTAAAGGCATTGTGAAAACCCAAGCCATTATTGATAGTCTAAAATCGAAAGGTATTTTAAGCGTCGAAGTAGATCTTGCGAAGTCTAAGCTGCCCGAGCCAGCTGTGCCACCCGAGCCAGCTAAAGAAAAAGAGCCCGAAGTGACTAAACCGGTTGTTAAGCCAGTGGGTCGTGATTCAATTAACGAAGCCAACGAGCTTTACAGCAGCGCAATTGCTATTCAAAGCAGCTTTTTAAAGTCGCTTAAAAATGGGGCGGTAAAAGATTTGTCTCCCATGGAGTCGCTGTCGCAAAGCCTGATCGAAAGTGTATTTGATAATAAAGATGCGCTGAGCTGCCTGACTATGATCAAGGATACCGACCAGTACCTTCTTGAGCACAGTATTAATTGCAGTGTACTAAGCGGCATATTCTGTGAGTTTCTTGGCTATGACAGAGATACCACAGAGCAAGTGAGTTTAGGTGCCCTATTGATGGATATCGGCATGTCTTCCCTGCCAGATGAAATTCGCAATAATACAGGCGAATTTTCCAGTGATGATTGGGAAGTGATGAAAACTCACGTTGAAATTGGTGCAGACCTAGTTGAACAGTGTGGCGATATTTCTGACCTATCGCTACGCATCATTGAAGAGCACCACGAGCGCGTTGATGGAAGCGGCTACCCGAGAGGATTGGTTGGTGACGAAATCTCAGAGTTCGCGCGTATTGCTGCCATTGTGGATGCATACGATGCCATGACATCTAATCGTACGCACAAAAACAGTATCACGCCTACTCAGGCGCTAAAGCGACTAACTGCGACAGAGAACTTAGACCAAGAATTGGTAAAACAATTTATCCAGTGTATTGGCGTGCACCCTGTTGGCTCCTTAGTGAGGTTAAAGAGCGGTAAATTAGGTATTGTTAGCAAAGTCAACCCTAAAGACCCAGTAAGCCCTCACGTTATGACCTTTTACAGCGTTACGTCGCAGCATTTCAATGAAGTGAAACGCGTTGATTTAAGTCAGTACGACGATGAGATTGTGTCAGGCGTTCGCCCCGAAGAGTTTAGTTTGAACTTACCAAAATTCTTTAAAGACGTTTTCATCAATCAGATGCCGCTGTAGAAAACACAGTTTAAACAGCGAAAAGGCCCTTTTCAAAGGGCCTTTTTTGTATTTCTTGTTAGTGTTTTTTGGAACTAACAGATAGCAATTACCAATCGGTTAACGCCGCCATAGTAAAAATCTCATCTTCGAAAGCAAGCACCACACGTTGCGCTTCAATATTGACTATCTGCACTCTATCGGCAATCCAGTCGCCCTCACCTATTTGACGGCCATTGACTCTCACCCATCTATCGGCAGGACGAGACGCATACATATGCGCGCTAAAGTTCATGGTAGGAAGTCGTGTTAACAAGCGAACGGGTAGCTGATCTACACGGGGTAGTTCGTCTTTAACCGTCACCCTTGTTTGCTCTTCAGCGGGTGTATTATCTTGTGCCTTTGAGTCTAGCGCTTCAACGGCAGCATTAAAACGGGCCATGAGCTCTGGTGACACGGATACGTCAGATTGAGACGCAGCTTCATTTAATACTTTCCCTTCATAATTCCCTGAAGTCTCAGTTTGTCTTGTATCCATTGAAGAGCCACGCTCATTTCCACTACTTCGCTCGGCGCCAGAACGTTGGGACACATCGTTATTGTAGCGATTCTGAGTACCTGTTGTGTTTGGGTTTGTATTTGGAACTGCACCTAAATCAGTATTTCGCGTTGCAGCTAAGTTGCCAACAGACTGGTTATTTACCATAGCGTTCGCTTGCGTGCCTTGCTGAGCTGCACCGCCGTTACTCATGTTTGCATTTACCGCCGTGTTAGCAGTTTCATTTAAACCTGCGCTTTGCCCACTTCCCTGAATGTTAGAAGATACCTGTTCACTTTCGTTGCTTGAAGTGCCTGGTGCTTCATTACTACTTTGCGTGGTCGTAAGCGCTGAAGCGCCTCCGCTTGCTTCAACCTGAGAAACTGAGCTTTCAGGGTCTGCCACCGGTACAGAAGCGGGTGCAGTTAGCATTGGCCACCAGCGTTTTGCCGTAGCGGCGGAAAAGCCAATGCATAAACCACCAAGAATAACGACGGCAAAAAGCGCAACTTGCTTGGTGTAAAGCTTCCATGCTGACGGAAGCCCTTCTACTGTGGGTAAAAACAAGCTTCGATTAAACTGCTCGTTAAGGGATTTATCAAATTTGGCGGTAGTGTCGTGCTCGCCCCGAAGCAAGGCTTGGGTTTGTGTTCTATGATGAACTGCCGGCGCTATTTCCACGGTTTGCTCAGGGTCTATTTCTACCTCTTGCACGCCCATTTCAGACAAGCCCTGCACCATAGCATCGCTGGTCACTAAACCCGACTTTCTAATTTTAACTGGCCCATTTTGCTTGGTAATTTGAACAATCACCATACCGGGCACTAAATTTTCAATGGCAACGATATTAGACATACAAACTCCCTAACCCGTAGCCGAATATGATGGCCAAAACAAACGCCGATGCGAGATACCATTTACGCTGACTTTGCACGCGCTGACTGACAACATCTTCACCAAGAATTTGCTCTGCCGCGGCCAAGAATATAGGCTTTTGCACAACCGCATGCTGCTTAGTAAAAGATAAGGTTAACGCCCGATCGCACAGCAAATTAATTACCCTTGGGATCCCACCAGTAATTTGATGCACCGCGCGCAATGTAGACTTACTGAAAATGCTGATATCACCTTCAGCCACGCTTAAGCGGTGTGCTATGTAAGCACTAACTTCTGGCGCAGTTAAGGGCAGCAGATGATAACGAGCGGTAATGCGTTGAGCCAGCTGACGTAATTCGTTACGCTTTAACAACTGCTGTAATTCAGGCTGACCTATCAATACTACTTTTAACAGTTTTTCACGATTCGTTTCTAGGTTGGTCAATAAACGAAGTTGTTCTAGTACTTCGGGCAACAGATGCTGCGCTTCATCAACCATTAGTACCGTATTCATACCTGACTGATGATTCTCTGCTAACTTAGACAAAATCAAATCGGTGAAGTACTTAAGGCTTGCTTTTTCAGGTGTATAAGCCAAGCCCAGCTCATCACAAACCGTTGCTAATAGCTCAAGGGCGGACAAGGTAGGATTCAAAATCATGGCTACCTGCGTATTATCGGGTAGCTGCTGCAACAGTTTTCTCGATACCGTTGTTTTTCCCGTGCCCACTTCTCCGGTGAGCATTACAAAACCACCGCTTTCTCTGAGGCCAAAGGTCAAATGGGCCAAAGCCTCTTTGTGCCTTGGGCTCATATACAAATAATCGGGGTTAGGCGCAATCGAAAAAGGATTGTCATTTAACCCGAAGTAGTTCAAATACATGGTTGCTGAAGCGCCTATCTGTTTTAATTTTTAACGACGATTAAACTACCAGACGCAACCTTGAAGTGAAAGCGCATAACGATGTGGCTACGAATTTTATTTGTAACATTGCTATACTGCGCCTCTGTTATCTTGGGAAGGTTGATTTTCGTTACACGTCAAAAGTCGATGGATTCCCAATATAAAAAGTATTACTGACTAAAAAATCGTTGGAAAAGCATGCAAGTATATCTCGTTGGTGGCGCAGTACGTGACGCACTGTTAAACAGAAAAGTTGTTGAACGCGACTATGTCGTGGTGGGCGCCACGCCAGAAGAAATGCTCAGCCAGGGTTTTACCCAAGTAGGCAAAGACTTCCCTGTTTTTTTACACCCTAAAACACAGGAAGAATACGCACTTGCACGTACAGAACGTAAGTCAGGAAAAGGTTACACCGGTTTCGTATGCGATGCATCAAGCTCGGTCACGTTAGAAGAAGATTTGTTACGCAGGGACCTTACCGTTAACGCGATAGCGCAAGACAACCTTGGAAACCTTATCGACCCCTATGGTGGTAAAAAAGATTTAGAAAACCGCCTACTTCGCCACGTATCTGAAGCCTTTAGTGAAGACCCTTTACGCGTATTTCGCGTTGCTCGGTTTGCCACCCGCTATGCTTATTTGGGGTTTACTATCGCTACTGAAACCATGGCTCTTATGCAGTCTATGGCGCAAAGCGGCGAGCTAAGCACGCTAAGTGCAGAGCGGGTATGGCAAGAAACAAAGCGCAGTCTTTTAGAGAAAACACCGCATGTTTTTTTCACTGTATTAAAGCAAGCCCATGGCCTCAATGACTGGTTTACTGAGCTTAAAAGAAACGTAGATACTGCTCTGGAAACGTTAAAAACGGCGGTAGACCTAGAAAAGGTTGAAAACGAGAGCGTTGTTAAAGACACGGGTTCAGAAACCCCATTACCTGAAAGCAGCGATTCAGAAACCGCTAGGCTGATAACAAGGTTTACTGCCCTGCTCACTCACCTTAATGAGGAACAAGCGAAACAGTTATGCAGTCGGCTCAAAGTGCAAAACCAAGTTAGTGAAATCGTCCGCCTTGCCTGTAAATTCAAAGGCTTTCTTTTGAACGCTCAGAACTCGCCCGCCGATTTACTTGCCTTGTTCAATGGCTGTGATGCGTGGCGTAGAGAAGAACGTTTCACATTGTTACTTAGCGCTTTTGCACCTTATGCTCATAACAAGGGCATAGATTGGCAACGCCAACGAAAGCGAATTGAAAATGCATTATCAGCCGCCAACCAAGTGAACGTGCAAGATATCATTGCCACGGGCGTTAAAGGCCCTGGAATAAAAGACGCGCTTAACCGGGCAAAGCTATCCGCTATTGCCTCTATTAATACATAATTGTGCTAAAGCAATGATCGAAAGAAAAACGTACGGACGCTTTCTCTCACCTTTAGCGTCACCACTTTTTTATTTACTTTTCACCGTTCTCCTTGCGCTTTTTGGTTGCACTGAAGAGACGCGCGTATTACCTGTTCACGAGTTTCGCTTTACCCAAGAGCCAGTGAGGAAAGCTGCGCTTTCGGAGGATGCCCGTCTTGCGGCATTCATTTTTGACGACTCCTCGGTGTCTGTTTGGGATGTTGATGAAAAACGAGAGCGCTACAAATGGCATAGTGACGTGCTTGATGAAGAGTCACTGCACCTCATTACGTTTTCCAAAGACAAGGCATGGTTAGCGCTCACAGGCTATTGGAGCACTACACTGATTAACTTGCACTCAGGTGATGTGGTAGGTAGTTGGCATTTTAGTGGTAAAGATCCCGGCGCCACAGCGTCATCAACTTCCCTATCCCACCATGGTGACAGCGCACTAGTTGGTATGACTGACGGTACCGTATTGCTACTAAATTTTGATAACGGTACTGCATTGCAATACCAGCACAATACAATGAAAGTGCTTCATGTAGGCTATTTTTCTGATGACTATGCGTTTTCTGGAGGAATAGATAAGCGCTGGTTTCTATGGGACTTAGACAAAAACGATGTGTTGCTGGAAAGGCAATATCGCAGTCGAGTTACCGCTTCAGTGCTAGACAATAGAGCTCAGCGAGCTTTTATATCCGATGCGCTGAACAGCCACGAAATTATTGATCTCGCCACCCATGAAGTGATCTCTGAACTACAATTTATGGAACGTTTCCGCTTTTTCCGAAAAGGGTTATTTTTAGAAAACGGTGACTACCTAATGACAACATCACCCAAATCAGTGGTAACGCTATGGCATGCTAACTCTGGCGAAGAGATAGCCTCATGGGAAATTAAACGCTACTCAAGCGAAGCCACCACTCACGCTATAACACTGAACGAGGATGGTGATGTTGTTACCCTCTCCTCTGATGGCGTGCTTCAAAACTGGGATTACCGCGCACTGGTTACACCACTGTGATATACCTAATGCCGATACCGTCCCTCACAGCCTTTGTCCCACCTTTTTGCTAACAAGTTTTCGTTTACACCGCTGGAACATGTCGCTATTATCGAGTTTAGATTACAAATGTAATCCTTAACTGTATTTGTGCGTTCTTGTGCAACAGTTGCTCGCTAGTTATTCGTTGCTTGTTCGCAGCTCGTTAAATAACAGCTTCAAAGCGCGCTTCGCTTTAAACAAACGATTCGCCCTTTTAAATGAAAAAATCTGGCATCGGCTTGGAGATTCTTAAGTGAAAAAAACAATAATAACGTACCTTATAACTTTAGCTTTTCCCCTTATAGTTAGTGGATGTGCAAGCCCCCCAACCGTCTACCTTTATGGCAAATATCTTGAACCGTCCAAAGTTCAAGCCTTATCTGAACAGTTAACGGACCAAGGCTTGAATGTTGAAGTAAACGACTTTGATTTTCCTACATCCGTGTCTACAAATACGTTGATCTATTCATTGCTGCTACAATCACCAGAAGCAATCGACAATACCACTAGCATCGCAGAGCATGCGGGTTACTCTATAAACCGTGTCCAATCGCTCACTAAAGGCAATCATTGGTATACTAAAAACTCTTTGGCGCTGTTCGTGTTTCCTGACGGCAATCGCCCCCACGGAACCCTCCTTGCCCAAGATCTTATCCATAACTATATCGCCAATGGATGTGGTAACGGCGAGCGCCTCACGCTGTACAAAGACGGTACGTATACCCTCACACTTCAAACGCCCACATCTTCAGAAGACGTAAAGGGTAAATGGAAGTATCGCCAGTTTCCTTACCTAGAGCTTCAAGAACCAAATTCACCGTACGCCAACTACTACTTCGAAATTTCACGGGTTGAAAGTGAGGATAAAGTGAGTAAGCTCGATTTGACGCACTTGCACTTACTTAACGCCAACAGTACCAACCCGTTAGCATCAGAATGTGTATTTACCTACGGTGTGCGAATTTAACGCCAGTTTTTCTCAATGTTTTGGTATAGCAATGCTACAATACGCCCCATTCATTTAGAGCGTTTTTTATACTATGACTTTCGAAGAACTCGAATTAGACGAAGCACTGTGTCACGCAGCTGCCGATATGGGGTTTGAAACTCCAACTAGCATTCAAGAACTGGTTATCCCGCATGCGTTGGATGGACGAGATATCTTGGCCTCTGCTCCTACAGGTACGGGTAAAACAGCCGCTTTCTTATTGCCTGCATGCCAGTTTTTACTTGATTATCCGCGCAGACAGCCTGGTGCTACACGTATTTTGATCCTAACGCCTACCCGCGAGTTAGCGCTACAGGTTTACGAACAAGCGGTTGCTATCACCAAACATACGCAAATTGTGTGCGGGGTAATAACCGGTGGTATTAACTACGGTACCGATAAAGAAACCTTAAGCAAGAATCTCGATATTCTTGTGGCCACGCCAGGTCGTTTGCTTGAGCATATCGAAAAAGAAGCCGCAGATTGCCGTGATATCGAGTGCTTGATCCTTGACGAAGCTGACCGCATGTTGGATATGGGTTTCTCAACGGTAGTTAACCAAATTGCTGCCGAAGCGCGCTGGCGCAAGCAAAACTTATTGTTCTCTGCCACGCTTGAAGGCAAAGGCGTTAAGACCTTCGCTCATGACATCCTTAACAATCCTGAAGTGATTGAAGCGAACCCATCGCGCAAAGAAAAAAACAAAATTCATCAGTGGTATCACCTTGCTGACGACATGAATCACAAGCAAGCGTTGCTGGTGAATATTTTGAAGCAAGAAACCACGACGTCAGCGGTTGTGTTTGTGAAAACCCGCGAACGCCTGCAAATGCTTAAGGACTTCTTAGCCTCGAAAGATATTCCAGTGTGCTGGCTACAGGGTGAAATGCCACAAGACAAACGTATTGCAGCGCTAGCCCGTTTCAAAAGTGGTGAAGTACCTATCTTGCTGGCAACGGATGTTGCTGCCCGCGGTATTGATGTGCCTAACGTGAGCCATGTTATTAACTTCGACATGCCGCGCAAAGCCGACGTTTACGTGCACCGCATTGGCAGAACCGGCCGCGCTGGCGCCAAAGGTACTGCAATATCTTTGGTTGAGGCCCACGATTTTGACATGGTAGCCAAAACCGCACGATACATGGGCGAACCACTTAAAGCTCGCGTTATTGACGAGCTACGCCCTAAAAACAAAACGCCTAAGATTGGCCCCAAAAAGAAAAAAGTGAAGGCCAAAGACAAAGCCAAGGCAAAAGCTAAGCCTAAAAAGAAAAAGTAAAACTCGAGCACGTAGAGGGTGAGTGATGCGATGGCCGAAGGTTGGGAGTGGCTTTCGCAAACACGCGGTAAACACATCCGTGTGCGCTCCGCTGCCGCATCCCTGCGGCAGAGGGTTTGCTCAAACCACTCCCAACCTTCGTCCTGAATAACCTAGTGTAACCCGATAAATGTGTTCGAGCTTATTTCAGGGGCAAAGAAAAAATGAGGAGTCTGGCACAATGAAATTCCCAGAAAAGATTGTTTTAGCCACAGGTAATCAAGGCAAGGTGCGAGAGTTTGCATCCTTATTTGCAGATTACGGCGTAGACGTTGTGGCGCAAAAAGAATTAGGTGTATCTGATGTGCCTGAAACAGGTACAACATTCGTTGAAAATGCCATTATTAAAGCGCGTCATGCGGCACAAGTAACAGGCCTTCCTGCTATTGCTGACGACTCGGGTTTAGTGGTTGACGCCCTCGGCGGTGCACCCGGTATTTATTCAGCCCGCTATGCTGGCGCTGATGCAACTGACGATACCAATATCGACAAGCTATTAGCTGCCCTAGATGGCGAAACCCAGCGTAAAGCGCATTTCTTCTGTACATTAGTGTTTATGCGCCATGCTGACGACCCAGTGCCATTAGTTAGTCAAGGTAAATGGCAAGGTGAAATTTTAACTGCTCGCTCTGGTAACGACGGTTTTGGTTACGACCCGGTATTTCACGTGCCAACTCATGGCTGCACAGCTGCAGAATTGGAGAAAGCCGAAAAGAACCGTATTAGCCATCGCGGCAACGCCTTAGCGATTTTGCTTGATAATATGAGAGCGACTTTTGCGTAATCCACCGCTTAGCCTTTATATCCACATTCCTTGGTGTGTTCAAAAGTGTCCGTACTGTGACTTTAACTCTCACGGGCTTAAATCTGATTTACCCGAGAAAGAATATGTGGCGCACCTGCTGGACGATTTAGCCATTGATGCCAAACGCATTGGCGACCGCCCTGTCGAGACAATCTTTATAGGCGGTGGCACGCCCAGTTTGTTTTCAAGCGAGGCCATGGCTGACATCTTAAAAGGCGTCAAACAGCGGGTTAACTTGAGCGACACTGCTGAAATCACCATGGAAGCCAACCCAGGTACCGTTGAGGCTGGTAAGTTTGCGGGCTTTTATCAGGCAGGCATAAACCGAATATCGGTGGGCATTCAAAGCTTTCAGCCGAAGCATTTAAAAGTGCTAGGCCGTATCCACGATGAGAGCCAAGCTGAAAATGCGGTAAAACAAGCACACAGCGCAGGGCTACCCACGTTTAATTTAGATCTCATGCATGGTCTACCTGAGCAAAGCGTAGAGAATGCCATGGGAGATTTAAAGCAAGGTATTGAGCTCGCTCCCTATCACCTGTCGTGGTACCAGCTTACTATCGAGCCAAACACGCCTTTCTATTCAAAGCCGCCAGAACTGCCAGACGACGACATCCTGTGGGAAATACAGGAAAAAGGCCACAGCCTCTTAGAGCGTGCAGGCTATCACCAGTACGAAATTTCAGGCTACGCCAAAGCCGGGCACCAATGCCGCCATAACCTGAATTACTGGCGTTTTGGCGATTACTTAGGTATTGGATGCGGTGCCCACGGGAAGATTACCGATGCCGCTAACGGCACAATTCATCGTACCGTTAAAGTGAAGCATCCAAGAGGCTACATGGAAATGAGCCGCCCGTATTTAGATACGCAAACGCTGGTTAGTGCAGACGACCTGCCGTTTGAGTTTTTTATGAATAGGTTTCGTTTAGTTGAGCCTTGCCCGATGAGTGATTTTAGTGACTTCACAGGTACTGAGTTAACGGATGACGTTAAACGCGCACTGTCTGATGCTCATCACCAGGGGCTACTTTCTATTTCAGATAGTCACTGGCAGGTAACCGCTAAAGGACGTAGATATCTTAACTCTCTGCTGTCGTGTTTCGTATAACCTTGCCCATTTGAGCCAACCGAAAAGCTAGATCAAAAAAGCCTGCTCACGCAGGCTTTTCTGTCTTAATCAGTCTTTAACCAGGATTAGTACACGTATTACTTATTTCAGCTAGTTTTCACTCTTATCATGTCGCGTAATGATATTGTAAGGCTTGAAAGCAGGCACGCTTGCGCGAAGGTTTTCTTCCGCTACGTCTAAGCGTTTGAGCTTTTCACAAAACCACTCTGCCTTTTTACGCAATGTCGTAGCCTTATCACCCACATCAAGGTGCTCACCCACGTTATTGAGCTGACGAGTAATTTCCGCTACTTTCTCTTGATTTACTTCGCCACTTCCAGTGTTGATACCACTGATCGCCGATAATATACCGCCAACAGAGGTAGAAATTGCTTCCTCAAGCTGCGCTTCAATTTCACTATCCACGAATTCATCAACGCTTTCCAGTGATCCTGGGCCGATAAAATAATGATTACTGGCATGCCTGAATTTATCTTTCACGCGGTTTTGAACACGCTTCATAGCAGCATTCAAACGCTCATAGCTGTCGTGATCACTGCCTACTAAGCCTAGGTAAACATGCTCAATGGTATCAATAGCTAAATCTACACCTTCAGTGGCCAAAATAATCATTTTTGGTACTACATAGTGTAACCCTGAAGAATACTCTTCTAGCCACTGCCGTTCTTGCTCATTCAAGGTTTGCCAACGTCCACCTACAAATAGCTGGTTTTGGTCATTAATCTGAACTACGGTGCGGGTTTTATCCATTACGCGAAGCTGTTCGTTATTAACGGCAATACCGTAAGCAAAATCGATATTACAGGTATATTCAGCCTGCGCCGATGTGCTAAGTCCAGCGAATAAACAAATTGTAAAAAGGGCAGCCTTAAGGCTCGATATCATTTTCATACCAACATTGTGGCTAGCTTACTGGGAAATAAAAAGCCATCATGAGTCTAACGTGCTAAAAATCAGGTTGAACATGTCGATATTATCAATCTACTCAAAACGCAGCTTGATACTAGGGCCTGTAGACTTTTGTTATTCACCAAAGGTCAACAGGCTCTAAGCAAGAGTGTCGATTTTCTTTAAAATTGACGTTCAAACCAAAAAACAAAGCACGCATTATAGAGCGTGCTTTGTTGATAAAAAGTCTAAGGGTCAGATACTAGACGAAAGACTAATACGAAGCGGTGTAGATCTTTATCTACACCTATTCGTTGGTGTAGGTGCGCACCAATCGTACGTAAATGAAACGGTCTTTCTCTTTAATCGAATGGCTCGCATTAAAGAATGCAACAACCCAGGCTCTGTCTGGATCATCTGCCGAAGGGGTAGAAGTCCAAAAATCATCTGGCGGCGTTGCAGGAAAAAGCGAGCTATTAATCGCCGGGCGTACGCAGTCGCGTTCCGTTAAGGTGGCCAACTCTTTAACGTTGGGCAAGCGCCATCCTAGCAGGTCTTCGTTACTCGCCTGCTGCGCAAGTTGTAGCGCCTGCTGCCACGTATACTTTACCGCTTCACCACTGCAAGTTGAGCCGTCCCAAGTTTGCCCTTCGGAACATCGTCTCCATACTAAATCTGTGGTGGTATCCAACAAAGTACTGGTAGTCACTGCTTCAAAGTTATCGTTGGGCGTGGTTTCTAGTCCATCAGACAAGCACTCTTGAGCGAAAGCTGAAAGCGATGCACTAGCAAGCAACGTCGAGGCCGCAACCATTTTGAGTGTAGTTAGCACTGCGCTTTTCAGTACGCGTTGAGCGGATTTATTAACTTTATTGCTCATGACTATCTCCCTGCTCTTACAAGACGAACACGCGCCGCTGATGACTTATTAAGAAAGTTATCGACACCTGAATCGAAACCCAATGCCCATGCATTTTGTGCATCATCACTGTTTACCCCATCAGCACTTGGCACTGAGGTCCAATACCATAGGGGCTCGGTAGAGACTGCACCGGTGTTAGGGAAGTAATCTTCATCAATGGCCACGTCGTCGGCAATGCCTAAATGCATTAACGAAAAGAGTTCATGGTGAGTAGGTAGCCGCCAGTCGTAAAAACCACACAGACCCTGTGCGTTAACCGCCTGTACATATGCAGAGGTATTACAGCTGGTTAATAAGCACGTTGCATTCGCGCCTGTCTGGTCGCCCTCAAAACCGCCATTTACCTCTTCGCTGTACCAAGAATAGGTGTAGTCTTTATCTTGAAATGCCCCATCGTCAGTTTTAACTTCCCACACCAATCCGGTGACATTGTCTCGAACGCACGACCACGTATCTGCGCTGGCGTCTTGTTCGTCGCCATTGGCATTTAAACGGGTAAAGTCGAAGCCGGCTTTACCACGCCCAGCTTTTTCAATTAAGCCACTCTGTTCAATAATATCAGCTCCGCGTTGTCCGTCTTGGCCAGGAAAATCATTTTGCTGCGCCTCTGTTAACGCATTATTGGTGGCTTGCTGCAAAAATCCCGTGTCATTCAATAGCGGCGTCGGCATGGGGCGTATTCTAACGTTAATGGTGTCTTCAACACTGTTGTTGTTAGCGTCTGTTACAGTAAGTGTATAGGCCACCACAGTCGCGGTGGATACGGAAGGGGCAATAGCAAACGTAGATAGTGCATCGTTGTCATCTACCGGGCGAGCTGCCACTCCGGTGTTTGCCCCATTGTTAGATGTAACGTTGTTACTGCGCTCCCAAGAATAAGTAAGCGGTAAAGCACTGGGAATACTGGTGCTTGCTTCACCATCCAAAATAACCACCTCACCACTGAAAACGCCTTGCGAGAAGCCCGCATCAACCACAGGCAGTGTCTCGGTTTCAGACTGCACTGAGATTGTCACTGTGTCTACGTCGGTTGCACCTTCGCTATCAGTTACTTCAAGTTGAAAAGTGAGTTCCTGAGACTCGTTAGCGATAGGCGTAGTAATTGTTAAGGTAGAAAGGTTCGTTTCCACTCCCGTAATAACGTTAGTGCCGCTGGTTTGAGACCAAACATAATCGGCAATTTCGCCATCGGACGTAGATGAGTCAGTATCGCTGCTTCCCGTGCCATCAAAAATAATTTCAACGCCGCCTGGGAAAGTATTCGCTGGCAGACCTTCCCACGCAGGCACATCAATACTTGCTTCCGGCGCTATGTTTACCGGCGCAACAGTAATTACCGTGAAGTCACTAGCCGTATTACCGCTTTGATCGTTTACCGAGACGGTAAGCGTGTATTCAGTGGCGCTATTAACTAACGGCGCAACGAAGCTCGCTGCAGAAGCGCTGGTGTCTTCATGTGTAATGGTCAGCGATGGAGACGCGCTCCAGTTGTACGTATACTTGCCATCACCACCACTCACTTGTGCACTTAGTGAATAGGTCACGCCTTCCGTTACGGTAGCGTTAGCGCCTGCATTAACAACTAAGTTGCCATTGCCAGATCCCCCACCACTAGAGTCACCATCTCCGCCTCCGCCACCACCGCAGGCTGCTAGAATGAAAGCACCACCAATAACTGCAAGCCCGCGTATTACGGTGCGAGGAAGGTAGCTTGAAAATGAAGACGAACTTGATTGCATACGTACTCCCATCGCACTCTGTGCCGCTGTTCTATGCTCAGTGCGAGTAAAAACTTGATGTAGATAGAACCGCAAGATGAACAATATACTCTCACGGATTACACGTAGCGGTTATAAGAAGGTTTTCTTTGCTCTATCTGATTGTGAGCTTGCTTCTTGCGCTTCAGACACTGTTACTTGTAGCGCTTCTAGCTGCTTTTTACCTACCGCTACATCAGTCATGTCGTAAATCATCATACTGATAAAATCCACCTTACCCGTCGCAGAGGTAAGAGGAGAAAGTGTGATGTTTTGGTACATGAATGACTCACTACCTGTAATCGGCCGGTAGTTTGGAAACTTGAACAAATAAGGGCGTTGTTCCCATGTCATAAAGGCACGGGTTTTTAGGTCGAAAACGGGCTTAGCTTTCTTAATAAACCAGTCTTGTTTGATTGCGGGAAATAACGAAAATAACGTTTTGTCTCTTACTTCACTCGGCAAAAGCCCACTGTGACTTTCCATAAAACCGTTCCACACTTGCACTGTGAAGTTGCGGTCTAGTACGACAATGCCAACGTCTACCGTTTGTAGCATGTCCATCATCCAGTGAAATTCTTGTAACTCATCTAAATGCTGGCTCATTAAAAATCCTCCAACAAGTGGGCGAGTTTAGAATTCATCATTTTCATAGACTCTTCCGTGAACAACAAAATCAAATCACACTGAACATTGTAGCCTTCCAAGCCATAGCTAAGTTCAATCGCCAACGTTCGCTTCCATTTTATTTGGTTCATGCTGATAATTTCAGTGATGGCACGGTGTTGACCAAGTACAATGGGGTGACCTTGGCTGAAGTTAATGTCCATTTGATGGGCCAGCCCTGTTAAACAGGTGCCAATCAAAATACTCGCAGCATCCATAAGCAGCTCTAACTGAAGCTGGTCGTCAACTTCGCCTTCTACATTGAGTATTTTAGCCACGTCGTCAAAGCTAGAGTCGCTCAAAATACACAATGCCTCACCACTAACACCTGGCCCTAAGAAGCCTTGGCATACCGCAGTAACTTGTTCATGGCTCTCAATATCAGAAAGCATCATGTGAAGTTCAGACACTTCAATTAAATTAACGTTGGGAATAGGCAGTTCAACAAACACGTTCATGGTGCGGGCTAAATGATCCCCCGCTTGCCCCATGGCTATGTTAGTGATTTCTTGGTAACAATCGCGGATTTCAGGGTCTAGCGGTGAAACTTCTTCCGGCTCTTCCTCTTCAACATGAAGAATGTTGAATTTATCTAGTACCTCGGCCAGCTTCTTAGGATCCACCGGCTTTCGAATAAAGTCCAAAGCGCCAAGCGATGTCACTCTTTCATGAGCTTCAGGCTGAATATCACCAGACACAACAATAACTTTGGTTTTAAGACCTTGTTTCTGAATTGCTTCTAATGTGCCGTACCCATCTAAAACGGGCATATTGAGGTCGAGCAATAGAAGATCGCCCTTTCCTTCAGCGAGAGCCGATAGAGCATCTTGACCATTCTTCGCAAAATGTACGGCCACTTCCCAATCTTGAGGAAGGCATTTAGCCACTTGCTTGCGCGCAACTAACGAGTCGTCACATACGAGTACAGAAAACATTAAGTTCTTTTACCACCTAGCTTTTGAAACCAGCTACCGCCGGTATTTTCTAGCAATTTCAATTGTATCGGCACAACTACTGTGAACTGAAGTAACGATTTGAGTTAACTTACACTTCGCAGTAACCCGGTTACTTTTTGTTTGAATAGATACCATGCATATAGTGATACGAAACACCTCACTAAGAAATAGCACTTTTGGGGAATATTGCCAGCACGTTTTTACTCACAAACATCAGCGCGCGTTGATTCTTTGCTACGCGTTTTTCCAGCAGCTTGTGCACCTTTTAGCCAAGGCGGGTAATTGCAGGCTTGGTCAGACTAAATCACAACGAATAGATAGAACGCCAAGATACGAGAAAAGCTATCAAATAAAGAAACCAAAAATGACAGGTAGTGCCAACGCAGTAAATATACCATTTACACAAAGGCCTAGAGTCGCCATCGCCGCCACGTCTTCCCCCATTTGAATAGCTTTGGCTGTACCAATTGCGTGGGCCACCGTGCCCATAGCAATACCTTGCGCCTGTCGATTTTGTACATTGAGGACCGCAAACACACCAGTAGCCACAATGGCTCCAACTACACCCGTCACAATGACAAAAACGGCAGCCAATGCGGGAATGCCGCCAACCTGCGCACTCGACTCCATAGCAAGGGGCGTGGTGATTGATTTAGCTAACATGGTAATTTGTATTGCACGCGGTGCATCTAGTGCAAACAAAGTAAGCCACGCGGTGAAAGGCGCGAGTATGCCACCAAAAACAATACTCGCCATTAACCGCCAGCCGTAGTGCTTTAGCTTTTGCCATTGTCTGTAAATGGGTAGTGCTAATGCCACAGTGATAGGCCCTAGCAACCAATGCAACAAAGAAGCCGCCTGTTGATACTCAGTAACCCCTGTTTCAGTTAAATAAAGGCCAGCTGACACAATCAGCGCGGTAACGACAATGGGATGCGCTAGCGGGTGACCTTTGCATTTTTTGTTCACCCAAAGGGCAATAATGTAGCCAATTATTGAAACGCTAAGCCACAATAACCCCGTTAAGCTAAATGCTTGATGTAGAGCCTCCTTCATTCTTGCTTTCCACCCTTGCTTGCCACATCTGAGCCGCTGCCACTTTTGCTGTTAAACAATTGCTGCGAAAACCAAGCAGTTATCCCTAAACTTATCGAGGTCGTTACAATAATCGCGATAGCAATGGCAAGTGCATTGGACTGAATGTCAGCCCAATAAATAGATACACCAAGTACGGCTGGAATAAACAGTAAGGACATATGCTTCAAGGGAAAAGTAACAAAGCGCGCCGTGTGAACCTCAAGCTGAGGAAAAAGAAAAAGCATCGCGAGTAAAAGGAATAAGCCCATTAATGGGCCTGGAATAGGAAGGGCACTCACATTAACGACAACTAGCCCAAGATAATAAGCAGCAAACACTAAAACTGCGCCCACTATCATGTTTCTTACATCTCGCACTATCGCTCCTTATTAGGCCTAGCAGGTCCTAGTACTTATTCCCAAAATTCAGTGAGTAAGTGTAACGATAAGCGAGTTAGACCACCAGCAGTACCATGGTCGTATAGTAGAATGTTGCACTGAAATGCGATTTGACGTTCAGTCTGTTAGCCAAAACTGATAGTAATACTTGTGAGTAATCTTGAACGCTTCGCCACCTTGCATGACAACTCGCTGCTGATTGAGTTTTTGTTCCAGGTGCGCGATATGTTTTGCGTTGACCGCCACAGAGCGGTTACAGCGTTTAAAATTCTGCTCTCCCAAACGCTTAAGTGACGTGGTCAAGCAAATTCACACAACCCAGTTAAGCCGCTTTTCCTAAATTTGCCATATCAGCCTCATATTGATTT